>DASXIP010000232.1:0-2324 GCA_036497875.1 Caldimonas sp. | reverse complement strand
CGGCTCGCCGGTCTTCCACCGGCGCACGCCGGTCGGTCGCGTCGTCGGCTATACCCTCGACCCCGAGCGCGACGAACTGCTGGTGAAGATATTCGTCGACTACCCCTACCAGAACCTGGTGAGGACGAACAGCCGCTTCTGGAACGCCAGCGGCATCGACGTGGCGCTCAACGCGAGCGGCCTGACCATCAATACGCAGACGCTGGCGTCGGTGCTCGCCGGCGGAATCGCGTTCGAGTCGCCTGCCGACGCCGGCGCCGCGCCGATCGCGGCCGCGAACACGGTGTTCACCTTGTTCACCGACCGGCGCGATGCGCTCGCCCCGCCGGACGGCACCGCATTGCCGGTCCGGATGGTCTTCGACCAGACGGTGCGCGGGCTTGCGCCCGGTGCCGCGATCGATCTGCTCGGCGTCGAGATCGGTCGCGTGCGCAGCGTCGCGCTCCAGTACGACGCGCAGCGCAAGCGCTTCCCGATCGAGGTCAGCGCGGAGATCTATCCACTCCGGCTCGGCCCGGTGCGCACGGCGCTGCTGCGCGACGTCGGCGGCGCCGGCGACGCCGCGGTGCTGCAGCAGCTCGTCGCCGCCGGCCTGCGCGCGCAGCTGCGAACGGGCAACCTTCTGACGGGGCAGCTCTACGTCGCGCTCGACTTCATCCCGGGTCCGCCGCGGACGGCGAGCATCGCCGACGACGGCTCGGTCCGCATGCCGACCGCCCCCGGAACGCTGAGCGAGCTGCAGCCGCAGATCGCCGAGATCGTCGCCAAGGTGAGCAAGATCCCGTTCGACGAGATCGGCCGCGATCTGCGGACGACGCTGTCGCGCGCGAGCACGGCGATCGGCCAGCTCACGCCGGATGCGCAGAAGGCGCTCGCCGAAGTCCAGAAGACGCTGGCGAGAGCGCAGACGACACTCGACAACCTCGACCGCAACGTCACCGACCCGGGTGCCCCGGTGCAGCGCAATCTCGAAGAGACACTGCTCGAGCTGCAGCGCACGTCGCGCGCATTGCGTGTCCTGTCCGACTATCTGCAACAGCATCCCGAGGCGCTGTTGCGCGGCAAGCCGGCCGATGCGTCGGTGCCGCAACGCTAGCGCCGGAGGGCCTACCGCCATGCGATCACGCCCCATTCCGCACTGCCGTCCCGGACGGGTGCTCGCGAACGTGGCGATCGTTGCTGCGGCGTTGGCGCTCGCCGCCTGCGGCACGCCGGCGCCGACGCATTTCTACAGCTTGATGCCGAGCGAAGTCGTGCCGGGCGCCGCCGCTGCGGCCAGTGCGACGCATGGGCTGCCGATCGTCCTCGAGCCGGTGCGCATGCCGACCCAGGTCGACCAGCCGCAATGGCTCGTTCGCCTGCCGGACGACTCGGTCGCCATGCTCGAGCAGGAGCGCTGGGCGAGCCCGCTGCGCGACGAGTTCCGTGCCGCGTTGCTCGAGCAGCTGATCGTCGGCTACGGCGTGATCGACGCGCGGGCGCGGCCGGCGCCGGGACCGGCGCCGTGGCGGATCACGGTCGATGTCCGGCGCTTCGATTCGTTGCCCGGCGTCGAGGCGCGAATCGAGGGATCGTGGGCGATCGATGGCGGCGGCGGCGATCGTTCCGCCTCGTCGCGTTGTGAATGGCTGCTGCGCGAGCCGGCTGTCGGCCCGATGTCGGCACTCGCGGCGGCGCATCGGCGCGCGGTCGCACGCCTGGGCGACGCGATCGCGGCTGCGCTCGCGCGCCCTGCGCGCGGCGAGACTCCGGCCTGCCCGGCACTCGACGAGCGGCGCTAGCGACGAACCCGCCGCCGCCGCGGTCACGCCTCGATCAGGGGCGAACGGCGATCTCGTTCTTCACCGATTTCACGCCCTTGACCTTGATCGCGATGTTCTCGGCGGTCTGCTTCTCGAGCCCGTCCTTGGCGAACCCCGACAGCATCACGGTGCCGTTCAGCGTCTCGACCTTGATCGCGGCGGCGTCGACCGACTTGTCCTCGACCATGCGCGCCTTGACGGTCGTCGTGATCGCTGCGTCGTCAACGTAGGCGCCGGTCGTTTCCTGCCCTCGTGTCACCGCGCAACCGGCGGTGAGCGCGAGCGCAGAGGCAGTGACGATGGCGGCGAGGGTGGCGCGAAGGGTCATGTCCGTCTCCTTGGGTCGAAGTGATCGGAGTCGTGCCCTTCGACACGCACTCCCGTTGCAGAACTCATTCCGTCAGCCAGTCGCTCAGCTCGTCGGCGTGCTCCTGCTCCTGGCCGAGGATCGATTCGAGGATGCGCCGCGTCGTCGAATCCTTGTCGCCGATCAAGTGGATCATCTGCGAGTAGGCCTCGATG
>DASXIP010000231.1:0-3227 GCA_036497875.1 Caldimonas sp. | reverse complement strand
CGCTGCTCGGTGTAGCGATCGAGCAGCTCGCCCATCTCGCGCAGCATCCGTACCTGGCTCGCGCCCGAGAGCTCGCGACGCAAGGCCTCGCGCTCGGCGGCGCTGCTCAGCCACGGCAGCTGGAACAGCCAGGTCGGGGCGACGGCGCGGATCACCTCGACGATTGCCGGATCGCGCCGGCACAGGTCCGTGAGCGCTTCGAGGATCGCGAGATGCGGCTCGCCCTGGCCGTACTGCTCGACGCAATGGCCGTGCGCGCACTGGGCGTCGCCGAGCTCGCGCATGAAGCGCTCGATCACGGTGGTCTTGCCGACACCGGCCTCGCCCGAGATCCAGACGACCTGACGCCGGCCAGCGGCGGCGAGGTGCCAAGCCGCATGCAGGCTCGCGAGCACATCGGCGCGCCCGATCGACGTCGCCGCCGGCGGCGCGGTCGCCGCTGCGGCGGGCGCCGCGCAGACGTTCGCGGCAGTCGGCGGCGCGATCTCGCTCACCGTGCCGATGAATCGATAGCCGCGGCGCGACACCGTCTCGATATAGCGCGGCTGCTTGGCATCGTCGTGCAGCGCGGCGCGCAGGTCGCTGATCGTCGTCTTCAGCACCGAGTCGCTGACGAACTGGTGGCCCCAGACGCCGTCGAGCAGGGCGTCCTTGGTGACGAGCGCGCGGGGGGTACGCGCGAGCGCGCACAGAAGGGCGAAGGGCTTCGGCGGCAGATGAACTGGCTGCCCGCCGTCGGTCAGGCGCGCCTCGGCTTCGTCGATCTCGAACCGATCGAAGCGGACGCGCAGGGCTGCCGGCAGGGTCGAGGGAGTCGGTGTCATGGCCAACCCCGTGCGTCCGGCGACGGAAACGACGGCGCGTGGCACCGGCTTGCCGGACGCGTGGATTCCTCGTCGTGGATCGCCACGAGCGGCTTGCGGAGCACGAGATCTCCCATCGGGTTCGTGCCGGCAAGATACGCACGTGGCCCGATCGGCGCCATTGCACCGCGGTACGCCGGCCTACGACTTTAGTATTGATAGATCAGGCAGGATTGTGCACCCCGCCACACCGAAATCGCCAAGTGCGCGGGCTCAGGCGGGGACCGGCAGGCCGTTCGACGTTGCACGCCCGGCACGCTCGCTGCGCCTGCGACCGCGCTCGATGTCGACGATCCGCGGCGGGGCGCTGCGCTGCGCGCGCTCGCGATCGAGCGAAGCCTGGACCCGGCGCTGCAGCTCGACGACCGCCAGGCGGTCGAGCCGCTTGTAGAGCACCTCGCGGTACAGCGCATGGCGAAAGACATAGCTTGCGTCGGGCGCGCCGGCATCGGCAGCCGGCCCGTCCCTCAACCATCGCTGGCGACGGGCGAGCTCTGCGCAGGCGCTGGCGATCGGCGCCAGCTCGCCCTGCAGCACGTCGGCGAGCGTCGACAGCCGGAACTGCACGCCGCACACGCTCGCTGCCTCGAGGATGGAACGCTGCTTCGGCGTCAGCTCGTCGAGATACCGCCTGACGATGCCGGCGAAAGTGTCGGGGACGGGAATGGCCGCGAGACGGTGCTCCATCGATGCCGCGGCGCCCTCCGCGCCGGCGCCGGAGGCGACGAGCTGGTCGACCACCTCGGCGACGAACAGGGGCAGGCCGTCGGTGCGTTCGTACAGCGCGTCGACAAAGGCGGGCTCGCCGGCAAGCGCCGGCATGCGCGCGGCCAGGTACTGCGCGACCTCCGCCGGCGAGAATGCGTCGAGAACGATCTCGCGGGCGAGCACGTGCAGACGCAGCTCGTGGCGCACGTTGGCGAGCCAATGCTCCGCGGCGATGACTTCGGTCAAGCGAAAGCTTGCGAGCCACATCACCCGCGCCGGGGTCCGCCGGCGCGCGAGATAGTCCAGCAGCTCCACCGTCATCTGATCCGCCCAGTGCAGGTCTTCGGTGACCAGAAGCAGCGGATGCCGCCCGCTGTAGCGATCGAGCAGCTCCGCGACCTCACGCAGCATGCGTCCGCTTCCCGTCTCGGCAAGCTCGCGCTGCAGTGCCTCCCGCTCGGCCGGCGTGCAGAGCCAGGGCAGCTTCGCCAACCACATCGGCGCGACTTCGCGCATCAGCCGAGCGAACTCCGGGTCGCGGCGCGACAAGCCCGTCAGCGCTTCGAGGATCGGCTGGCCCGGCTCAGCCTCAGCGAAGCTGGCGTCACAATGGCCGTGCGCGCAATGGTCCTCTCCGACTTCGGCCATGAAGCGCTCGATCAGCGTCGTCTTGCCGACGCCCGCCTCGCCGGCGACCCAGACCACCTGACGCGTGCCGGCCTGCGCAGCGCGCCACGCCTTGCGCAGGCGTTCGAGCTCGCCGCTGCGCCCGATCGCGACCGGGTCCGCCGGTTGCGACGTGCCGGCGCTGCGCGTCGCATGCTGCGCCAGTGGGGCATGGGCGTTCGGCTGCGACGCGGTGGCGATGAAGCGATAGCCCCGGCAAGACACCGTCTCGATGTAGCGCGGCTGCTTCGCGTCGTCCTGCAGCACCGCGCGCACGTCGCTGATCGTCGTCTTGAGAACCGACTCGCTAACGTACTGATGGCCCCACACGTGGTCGAGCAGCGCGCCCTTGCTCACCAGCGCGTGCGGCGCGCGTGCAAGCGCGCACAGGACGGCAAACGGCTTCGGGGCGAGGCGCACCGGTACGCCGTCGTCGAGCAGGCGCGCCTCGCCTTCGTCGATCTCGAAGCGGCCGAACCGCGCCTTCAGTGGCGCCTTGGCGGAGACTGGGCTCGATGCGTTGATCATGGTGCTCATTGCCTGCATCCGGTGATGCCGCGAAGCGGCTTGACCTCAATGTGCGCTTGCCCGCTTGCACCAGCCAGCCCCCGTTTGGGTCCGATCGCTGCCCAATCGGTGCCCAGCGGGTGATGAATTCGACCATCCGTTCAGGCGAGCACGCTCGCGAGTCGTCTTGGCCGAGCCGCGTCGCAGGTTGATCAGGAGATACGCGAGGGCGAGGAGCTTGCCGATCAGGATCACGTTGCCGGCGACCAGGAGCATGTTGGCGGGAACGGAACAAATCGCCGCGGCAACGAGCAGGGCCCACGTCCGCTGGACGGAGCCGGGGCAGGGTGAGGCCAGCCGCGCTCCGCACCTTGGGCAGTGCCTCGGCGTCGTCGGCTCGAGCAGCCGTGAAAGCAGTCTGCATGTCGAGCAGGAGACCAGACCGGCACGCGCGGCGATGATGTATACGGTGCTCATCGCGCC
>DASXIP010000230.1:0-3575 GCA_036497875.1 Caldimonas sp. | reverse complement strand
GCAGAACGTTTCGCGCCACTTCGGCAGCCTGGTCGCCGTCGATCAGGTGTCGATGACGGTCGAGCCTGGCGAGTTGCGCGCCGTGATCGGCCCGAACGGAGCTGGCAAGACGACGTTCTTCAACATGATCAGCGGCTTTTTTCCGCCGACCTCGGGCGCCATCGTCTTCGAGGGCACCGACATCACCGCCTGGCCGGCCGAGCGCCGCGTTGCCGGCGGCATGGCGCGCACGTTCCAGATCACGGAGATCTTCCCCGATCTCAGCGTACGCGAGAACCTGCGCATCCCGGTCGAGGTGGCGGCGGGGCTGCGCCTGCAGCCGTGGCTCTCGAAAGCGGCGGACACGAAGATCCGGGCGCGCCTCGACGAGCTGCTCGGCATGGGGGGCCTCACCGACAAGGCCGACCGTCTCGTCGGCGAGCTCTCGCACGGCGACCAGCGCGCCACCGAGATCATGATGTCGCTCGCGCTGAGGCCGCGCCTCCTCCTCCTCGACGAGCCGACCGCCGGCATGGGCGACCAGGAGACCTACGACGTCACGAAGCTGATCCGCAAGCTCCATCGCGAAGAGAAGCTCACGATCGTTCTCATCGAGCACGACATGCGCGTCATCTTCCATCTCGCCGACCGCATCATGGTGCTGGCCGAAGGCGCCGTGCTCGCCGAAGGCACTCCCGAGGAGATCGGCAAGGACGAGCGCGTGCAGGCGGCCTATCTCGGGAAGACCGAATGAAGCTCATTCTCGAGGCGCGGGGCCTGCAGACGTTCTACGGCAAGAGCCACATCCTGCACGATGTCGGCCTGACGGTCGGCGAAGGCGAGATCGTCACGCTGCTCGGCCGCAACGGCGCCGGCAAGTCGACAACGCTGCGCAGCCTGATCGGACTCACGCATGCGCGCGAAGGCAGGGTCGAAATCTTCGGCCACGAGACGACGCAGTGGTCGCCGAACCGGATCGCCGCGCTCGGCGTCGGCTTCGTTCCGGAGGGTCGCCGCATCTTCGCCAACCTGAGCGTCGACGAGAACCTGCGCGTACCCATAGAGCGCCCCGGGCCGTGGACGATTCCGCGCGTCTACGGGCTGTTTCCGCGCCTGGAGGAGCGCCGCGCCAACAAGGGACGGCAACTCTCGGGCGGCGAGCAGGAGATGCTCTCGATCGCGCGCGCGCTGCTCCTCAATCCGCGCCTCCTCATGCTCGACGAGCCGTCACAGGGCCTGGCGCCGCTCATCGTCAAGCAGGTCTTCGAAGTGATCGTCGCGGCGCGCAAGGAAGGCATCTCGGTGCTGTTGGTCGAGCAGAACGTGCGCGCTGCCGTCGAGGTCGCCGACCGCGCCTACGTGCTCGACAACGGCAGCATTGCGTTCGAGGGCCCGGCCGCCGAGTTCGCCCGTGACGAGGAGCGCGTACGCGCCCTCGCCGGCGCCAGCGCCGAGAGCTGGGACGTGGTCGAGTAGCCATCCTCAGCCACTTCGAAGAAGCGGGCGGCCCCTCGACTCGATGTGACGACGGCGTCGTCCCCGTCCGACGCCTGCGTGCGTGACAGAATCGCGTCCGTTTCGTCGCCGCCGCCCTTCGCTTGAATCTCGTCTTCCCGCATACCTTCGTACCGTGGTTCCGCACGGTCGCGCCGTACATCCACGCCTACCACGGCAAGACGTTCGTGGTCGCGATCGCCGGCGAGCTGATCGCGGCCGGCAAGCTCGCTTCGTTCGCGCAGGACCTGGCGATCCTGCAGGCGATGGGAATCAAGATCGTCCTGGTTCACGGCTTTCGGCCACAGGTCGACGAGCAGCTGCGCTCGAAGGGGCATCCGGCTCGCCACAGCAACGGCATGCGGATCACCGATCCGGTCGCGCTCGACAGCGCACAGGAGGCGGCCGGCCAGCTGCGCTTCGAGATCGAAGCGGCGTTCTCTCAAGGCCTGCCGAACACGCCGATGGCCAATGCGATCGTGCGCGTCGTCTCGGGCAACTTTCTGACCGCGCAGCCGATCGGCGTCGTCGACGGCGTCGACTTCATGCACAGCGGCGTCGTCCGCAAGGTCGATGCCGCCGCGATCCGGCGGGCGATCGACATCGGCGCGATGCTGCTGCTCTCGCCGTTCGGCTTCTCGCCGACCGGCGAGGCGTTCAATCTGACCATGGAAGACGTCGCGACGAGCACGGCGATCGCGCTGCAGGCCGACAAGCTGCTCTTCGTCACCGAGGTGCCAGGCATCCGCGAGGACGCGGCCGATCCGGAATCTCCGATCGACACCGAGCTCGCCCTCGCCGACGCCGAGAAGCTCCTCGCAGCGCTGCCGCCGCCGCTGGGGCCGACCGACACCGGTTTCTACCTGCGCCATTGCGTGCGCGCGTGCCGCAGCGGCGTCGAGCGCTCGCACATCCTGCCGTTCGCGGTCGACGGTGCACTGCTGATGGAGGTCTTCACGCACGACGGCATCGGCACGATGGTCGTCGACGAGAAGCTCGAGAGCCTGCGCCAGGCGACCGCCGATGACATCGGTGGCGTGCTGCAGCTCATCGAGCCGTTCGAGCGCGACGGCACGCTCGTCAAGCGCGACCGGACCGAGATCGAGCGCGACATCGACAACTACACCGTCATCGAGCACGACGGCGTCATCTTCGGTTGTGCGGCGCTCTATCCCTATCCCGAGGACAGAACGGGCGAAATGGCGGCGCTCACGGTTTCGACCCAGGTCCAGAGCCAGGGCGACGGCGAGCGGATATTGAAGCGGGTCGAGCAACGCGCTCGCGCGCTCGGCCTCGAAAGTATCTTCGTGCTGACGACCCGGACCATGCACTGGTTCCTCAAGCGCGGTTTCGTCCAGGTCGACCCCGACTGGCTTCCCGAGGCGCGCAAGCGCAAATACAACTGGGATCGCCGCTCGCAGGTATTCGTCAAGAAACTCGCCTGATCGGATAATCGGGTGCAAACTGCGCGGCCGAATGCCGCGCCGGAGATCGGACATGGCCAGAACGGTGCAATGCGTATATCTCAAGCGCGAGGCCGAGGGGCTCGATTTCTCGCCCTATCCAGGCGAGCTCGGCAAGCGCATCTACGCCTCGGTGAGCAAGGAAGGCTGGGCGGCCTGGCTGAAGCACCAGACGATGCTCGTCAACGAGAATCGGCTGAATCTCGCCGACCAACGCGCCCGCCAATACCTGGCGCGCCAGATGGAGAATTTCTTCTTCGCCGGCGGCGCCGAGCAGCCGGCCGGGTACGTGCCCCCGACGGCATGAATCTCCCTTAGAATCTCGCGGCTGCGAAAACGGCCTTGCGAAACTCGAGCGAAGGATTCTCCCGTGGCGACCCTCCAAGAATTGATGGCCCAGCGCGAAGCCCTCGAGCACCAGATCGAGCAGACCAAGAAGCACGAGCGTGGCGAGGCCATCGAGAAAGTCAAGGCGCTGATGGCGCAATATGGTCTGAGCGTTGCCGATCTGGGCACTCGATCGGCATCGGGCACGCGCAAAAAGGGTCGCTCGGGCGGCAAGGTGGCAGCCAAGTACCGCAACACCTCGACCGGTGAAACCTGGAGCGGCCGCGGCCTGCAACCGCGCTGGCTGAAGGC
>DASXIP010000229.1:0-4982 GCA_036497875.1 Caldimonas sp. | reverse complement strand
TTTCGCTACTACGGCGTGCTCGCGGCGACGCCGGCGTTCGTGCTCATGGTCGCGGTGGCCGCGCTCGCCGCCGCGCTCGCGGTGCTGCAAGACGCGCGCGCGCTCGCCGTCGTCGGCGCGCTCGGCGGCTTCGCGACGCCGCTCATCGTCTCGACCGGATCGAACAACCACGTCGCGCTCTTCACCTACTACCTCGTGCTCGACGTCGGCATCGCGGTCGTCGCCTGGTCGAAGACATGGCGGCTGCTCAACGTCGTCGGTTTTGTCGCCACCTTCATGGTCGCGACCGCGTGGGGAATGCTCCAGTACCGCGCTGAGAACTACGCGACCAGCCAGGCGTTCCTGATCGCGTTCTTCGTGCTCTTCGTCGTCATCCTCGTCCTGCCGGCGCGTCGGCTCGCGCTCGAGGCGACGGCCGACGCGGCACGATCATCGGGCGACGAGAGATGGGTCAACAGCAGCCTGCTGTTCGGCCTGCCGACGGTCACCTTCGCGCTCGAATACGGCCTCGTCCGCAACACGCCGTACGGTGCGGCGCTCGCCGCGCTCGGACTGGCGACGTTCTACGTGCTGCTCGCGTCGTGGATGCGCCGCAAGCCCGAGCTCGGCATCACGTTCGAGGCGACGCTCGCGATCGCGACCGTCTTCCTGACGCTCGTCATTCCGTTCGCGCTCGACGAGCGCAGCACCGCCGGCGCGTGGACGCTCGAAGGCGCCGGCCTCGTCTGGATCGGCTTTCGCCAGCGGCGCGGGCTGCCGCGCGCGTTCGGCTACCTGCTTCTCACGATCGCCGGCCTGGCGATGCTGATCGGCCGCCAGCGCTACGGCGCGCCTACGTCTTTGCTGAACGTCTATCTATTCAACGGGCTGATGGCCGCCTCGGCGTCGCTCGCCGCCGCCGCCTTTGTCGATCGCGGCCGTCGCGCCGGGCTGCTCGGTGCCGGCGAGGACGCGTGCGAGGCGCTCCTGATCGGCTTCGCGACGCTCTGGCTCATCGCCACCGCAACGATCGAGATCGATGCCTTCGTGTCGGCACGATTCCAGCTCGCTGCGGCGCTCGCCGCCGCCAGCGCGGTCGCCGTGCTCTACGCCGCGCTGGCGAGTCGGCTCGCGTGGCAGGCGATCGCCTGGCCGGCGCTGGCGCACGCGCCGATCGCGTTCGCGGTTGCGCTCGTCACCGCCGCGATGCTCGCGAACCCGAGCGCAGACGGCGGCTGGTGGGCGTGGCCGCTCGCCTTCTGTGCGCACGCCGTCGTGCTGCGCTTCGCCGCGCCGTTCTGGCCGCGCCTCGTTGGCCACGTCGACCACGCGCTCGGTGTCGTCGCGCTCGCGCTCGTCGGCGCGCTGCTCGGTCGCGCCATCACCGCACGCTGGGGCGACGCCGCGAGCGCGTGGCCATGGCTCGGCTGGCTGATCGTCCCCGCGGCGCTGCTGCTCGTCCTGCCTCGTCCGGCGACGGCAAGGGTCTGGCCCGTGCGTGCGCTGCCGGAGGCGTATCGCAGCAGCGCCGCGGCGGTGCTTGCGGCAGCGCTCTGGCTATGGACGCTGGTCGCCAACGTCGCCTCCGATGGCTCGGCGGCGCCGCTGCCACACGTGCCGCTTCTCAACCCGCTCGACCTCGGCGTCGGCGTCGCGCTCGCGGCGACGCTGCTCTGGTTGAAATGCTCGGACCGCATCGCCCGCTGGTCGCTCGCGATGGCGGCGGCCGCCGGCTTCGTCTGGCTGAACGCGATGCTGGTGCGCGGCTTTCATCACTACGGCGGCGTGCCGTACCACGTCGATGCATGGCTCGGCTCGCTCGCCGTGCAGACCGGAATCACCTTGCTCTGGACCGCGATCGCGCTCGTTGCGATGTGGCTCGGCGCCGCACGCGCCGCGCGGCTGCCGTGGATCGCCGGCGCGGCACTGCTCGCCGCGGTGGTCGTCAAGCTGCTCGTCGTCGATCTCTCGGGCAGCGGCAGCGTGACGCGGATCGTCTCGTTCATCGGCGTCGGCGTGCTGATGCTCGTCATCGGCTACGTCGCGCCGTTGCCGACCAAGGAGTCCCGACATGCTGCCGTGTGACCTCTCCCGGCGACGGCGCGCCCTACGCGCTTCGCGACGCGCGTTCGCCGCGCTGGCGCTGCTGCTCGCAGGCACTGCGGGCCTCGCGGCGGATCCGGCTCCTTACCGCTATGGCGCGCCGATCGTCGTCGATGCGCCGGCGCCGTTCATCCGCCTCGCGCTGCCTCCGGCGGCCTACGGTCGTGTCGAGCAGGACGACCTGCGCGACCTGCGCATCGTCGATGCACGCGGCGAGCGGGTGCCGTTTGCGGTGCTGCCGGCGACCTCGACCGTGCACACCAGCGAGCAGGTCCGCGAAGCGACGCTCTATCCGCTGCCGGCGCGCCCGACCGCGGGTGGCGTCTGGCCGTCTCCGGTCGACGTCGTCGTCGAAGGCGATCGCATCAGCGTCCATCGCCATGGCGCCGGCAAGACGGCAGCGGCGCCGGCGCGCGAATCGGGCGGCTGGCTGATCGACAGCGGCGAGACGCGCACTGGTGATCCGGCGCCCCGGAGCCTGCGCCTGCGCTGGTCGGGACCGGCCGAGTTCTCGGCCGCCTACCGCCTCGAGACGAGTGACGACCTGCGCCGATGGCGAGGCGGCGGCAGCGGCCAGGTGATGGCGCTGCAGTCGCCGGCCGGCGCGTTGACGCAGCCGGTCGTCGGCCTCGGCGACGGACCTGGGCGGTTCGTCCGCCTCGTCTGGGCAGACTCTGCAACGGCGCCGGCGTTGACGGGGGCGACGGTGCTCGTTGCCGAGCGCCGTCAGCTCACCATCGACTCGGCGCGCGAGCTCGTGTTCGCGCCGAGCGCCGAGCCTCAGGGCAGCGCCGCGTCCGACTCGGCGGCGCGGCGTGCGCTCGAGTTCGACCTCGGCGGCGCGCTGCCTCTGCTCGACGTCGACCTCCGCTTCACCGCCGGCACGCACGTCGCGCCGGTGCGTCTGCAGGGCCGCACGCACGCCGATCGGCCGTGGCGCGAGCTCGGCGCCGGCGTTTTCTACCGTCTCGAGCGCGACCACGACGTCGCCACGTCGCCGGCGATCGCGTTGCCGACGACGGTGCGCTATCTGCGCGTCGCTGCCGACGAGCGCGCCGCCGCGCTCGACCCCGCGAGCGTCCGTCTCGTCGTCCATGCCGAGCTGGCGTCGCTCGTCGTCGCGATGCAGGGCGAGCCGCCGTTTCGCCTCCTCGCCGGCTCGGCCGACGCGCCGGCAGGCGCGTTGCCGGTCGCGATGGTCGTCCCGCAACTCGACAGCGAGCGCGCCCGCTTCGGCCGCGCGAGCCTCGGCGAGTTCGAGGTCGACCGGGCGGCGGCGCAGGCGGCCGAGAGCGCTGCGCGCCAAGCGCGGCTTCGGCCGTGGCTGCTCTGGACGGTGCTTCTCGTCGGCGTCTTCGGTCTCGCCGCCCTCGTCTTGCGGCTCGCCCGCAGCGGGCCGCAGCCGCACCGCTGAGCGCGTCGCGCCTCAGGCGCCGAGGAATTCGCCGACCGGCCGCAGCTCGTCGACGCGGTCGCAGACCGTCTTGAACGCCATCAGGATCGGCGTGCCGAGGATCAGGCCGACGGCGCCCCACAGCCAGCCGAACGCGAGCACGCCGACGAAGACCGCGAACGGGCTCATGCGACTGGCGCGGCCCGCCCACCACGGCGTCAGCAGGTTGCCGACGAGGCCGTGGATCGCAAACGACGACAGGCCGATGAGGAGCGCCTGATGGAGGCTGTCGAACTGGATGAAGCCGACCGCGGCCGAGCCGAGGCCGACGAAGACGGCGCCGAGGTACGGCACGAGGTTCGTGATGCCCGCTGCGACGCCCCAGACCGCGGCGTTGTGCAGGCCGAGCGCGTAGAACGCGATCCCGGTCGCGGTGCCGACGACGACGCTCGTCGCCAGCTGCACGAGCAGGTAGCGCTGGATCTGCACACTGATCTCGTCGAGCGCCTGGATGGTGATTTTCTTCTGACTGAGTCGCGGCCCGGCGAGCTTGACCATCTTGCGCCGGAAGGTGTCGCCCGACGCGAGCAGGAACAAGGTGACGAAGAAGACGATCGCGACCTGGCCGAGGAAGACAAAGAGGCCTAGCGTTCCGCTCCAGAGATAGTCGCGGACGTTGAAGCCGGGCTTTTCGACGACCACGCGCGTGATCGCGCGCGGCGGTGTCGCCTCGATCGGGCCCAGCGCTGGCGCCGCTCGCGTTGGCGTTCCGTGCACCGCGCTCGCGGCCGACGCCGACTGCGACCCGGCGGTGGCCTGCGCCGCCTGCTCGAGCACGTTGGCGGCCTGCTGCACCCGCTCGAACGGCGAGCTCTCCGATTTGCGGTGCTGGCCCTCGAGCCCCTGGCGCACTTTCTGGGCGACGTTGGGCAGCGTCTCGATCAGCGCCGACGCCTGATCGCTGAGCGCCCACATGCCCCAGCCGATCACCACCACGATCGCGCCGAGGACGACCGAAGCGCCGATGACGCGCGGCAGGTACCAGCGCTGCAGCCGATCGACTGCGGGCGTCAGCGCGTAGCTGAACATGACGCCGAGCAGGATTGGAACGAGGACCGACTTCGCCCACTGCAGCGCGAAGATGCAGGCCAACGCCGTGAGGACGATTAGCGAGAGGCTTCGTACGTCGACCGGCATGTGCAGGTGAATGCGCGGCGGGTCGGCGGCGCGCGAACCGCTGTGCTCGGCGAGGTCGCGCTTTGCTGTCTCCTTCGATGGTTCGGTCGCCTCGGTCATGGCCCGTCCGTGCAGATCGAGGCGATGCTAAGGCGCTCTTCAGGAGCTGCTGGCGCCGTCGGTCGCAAGGGCAATGTAGTGGCGCGCAAGGTCGGGGGGCTGCGGCGAGTCGAGCAGCGCGCAGCTCATCCGCAAGGCGTCGGCTGCGAGGTCGGCGAGTCGGCCGGCACGGCTCTTCGCGAGCGCCGTCGTCACCCAGGTGCGGACGACC
>DASXIP010000228.1:0-2343 GCA_036497875.1 Caldimonas sp. | reverse complement strand
GATCCGGATCGACAGCGAAGGCGACTGCACGAAGTTCGTGCGCGAGGTCGAGCACCGCACCTTCAGCGGTGCGCGAGCGCTCGCGCGCGGGCAGCGCGTCCTCTACGTCACCGAGCGCTGCGTGTTCCGGCTCGCCGAAGGAGGTGGCCTCGAGCTGATCGAGATCGCCCCCGGGGTCGATCTCCAGCGCCAGGTCCTCGCCCTGATGGACTTTGCGCCGGCGATCAGCCCCGAGCTGCGCCTGATGGACGCGGCGCTGTTCGACGCCGCATCGATGAACCTGCGCGAGCGGATGCTGGCGCTGCCGCTCGCGGAGCGGATCATCTACGACGCGAACGGCAACGTCCTCTTCGTCAATTTCGAGGGCCACGCCGTCGACGACGAGCGCGACATCGAGGCGATCGAGGCCGAGGTCGCGCGCGCGGTCGGCCCGGCCGGCAGGCGCGTCGACGTCGTCGTCAACTACGACCACTTCGCGATTCGCCCGGAGCTGGTCGATGCGTACAGCGCGATGGTGGACCGCCTGACCGGGCGCTACTACGAGCGTGTCACTCGCTACGCGGCGAGCGGCTTCCTCAAGGCCAGGCTCGAGCATCTAGGCTGAGCCCGGTTGCCCCCGCGGCGCCGGCTCCCCTCGGGGAGGGTCGAGTGGCTCACCTCAGCCGAAGAACCCCGCGCGATCCCTGATTCGCGCCGGGTTGGATTTCGCTTCCAATCGCCGCACCCCTTGGAGGACGCGGGCGCCGGCGCTTCGCGAACAACGCCGATGCACACCGAGATCCCCGCCGTCGCCGGCATCCCGATCGAGTTCCTTCTTTTCGCGGCTGTCTTGGCGGGCGTCGCGCTCCTGAACCACCACTCGTTGCGCATCAGCCTGATCGGGGTGGCGACGATTGCGCTCTACAAGCTCGTCTTCTCGTCGTTTCGCGGCCATACCGGAGTCGCCGGATTGGGGCTGCACCTGGCGAGCGAATGGGTGCTCATCGTCAACCTGTTGCTGTTGATCGTCGGCTTCGCGCTGCTCGCCCGCCATTTCGAGGAGAGCCGGGTGCCAATCCTGCTGCCGCGCCTGCTCCCCGACGACTGGAAGGGCGGCTTCGCGATGCTCGTGATCGTGTTCGTCCTGTCGAGCTTCCTCGACAACATCGCCGCCGCGCTGATCGGCGGCACGATGGCGACGGCGATCTACCGCGGCCGCGTCCACGTCGGCTTTCTGGCCGCGATCGTCGCCGCCTCCAACGCCGGCGGCTCGGGCAGCGTTGTCGGCGACACGACGACGACGATGATGTGGATCGACGGCGTGTCGCCGAAGCAGGTGTTCGAGGCGTACATCGCGGCCGTGCCGGCGCTGCTCTTCTTCGGCGTCATCGCATCGCGCCAGCAGCACGCCTACCAGCCGATCACGAAGGACGCGCCGGCGGGGGCGTCGGCCGACCTGGGCCACATCTTCGTCGTCGCCGTCGTGCTCGCGGCGGCGATCGTCGCCAATGTCGTCGGCCAGTTCCACCACGGCAGCTTCCTCGACCAGATCCCGGCGATCGGCATCGCGGTCTGGCTTGCTCTGCTGCTCGCGGCGCCGTTCGTGCGGCCCGACTGGCGCGTCCTGCCGTCGGCGACGCGCGGCGGCATCTTCCTCATCAGCCTGGTGCTGTGCGCGTCGATGATGCCGATCGAAGCTCTCCCTGCGGCGTCGTGGCCGGTCGCGCTCGGGCTCGGCTTCGTCTCGGCGGTGTTCGACAACATCCCGCTGACCGCGCTCGCGTTGCGCCAGGGCGGCTACGACTGGGGTTTTGTCGCGTACGCGGTCGGCTTCGGCGGCTCGATGATCTGGTTCGGCTCGTCGGCCGGCGTCGCGCTCGCGAGCCAGTTTCCCGAAGCGCGGTCAGCGAAGGCGTGGATCGTGGGCGGATGGCACGTCGCCGTCGGCTACGTGCTGGGATTCTTCATTCTTCTGTTCGTCCTCGGCTGGGTCCCGGACGTGGCGCACCGCTGAGGCGACGCCTCCTCCTCGTTCCGAGGGCGGCGACCACGTTCCGCCGCGTCGCGTAGGCAATGTCCGACGAGTGAATCGGCGGAGCCGACTGGAGCGCTGCCCCGGCGCTGTCTACGATCCGCTGCGGACGGGTGCGCGATCGGGAGGGCGCCCGGTAACGTTCGATCCTGCCGCTGGTGCGGCAGCAACGTAAAGGTCGGTCCTGACGGCGGCGACGGCGGCCGACCTCTGTCGCTGCTGCTGAGTACCATACGGCGACCTGTCTGGGAGATGGTTCCGAGTGCCGCACGCCTTGCTCGTCGACGACGATTCCGACGCTGCCGAAACGATGGCGATGCTGATCGCCAACG
>DASXIP010000227.1:0-5182 GCA_036497875.1 Caldimonas sp. | reverse complement strand
TGGCAGTGGTCGGGGCAGGATGGACGGCAATCGACGGATCAACAGATGAAACACTTGCTCACGCCCGAGGGCGAGCGGGCGCTGCGGGCCGTCATGCGCCTGCGCCCCCTGCTCGCTTTCGATTTTGACGGCACGCTCGCTCCCATCGTTGCGCGGCCCGACGAGGCCAAGGTGCCTGATTCGGTGTCGCGCGGCCTGGCCGAGCTGGCGCGCGATCTTCCGGTCGCGATCATCACCGGCCGCAGCGTCGCCGACGTGCGGCCACGCCTCTGCTTCGCGCCGCAGTACGTGATCGGCAACCACGGCGCGGAGGATCCGCTCATCCCCCGGCCGGCGCTGGAAGGCCAGCCGCTCGATGCCCTTCGCCAGCGCATCGCGGCGCATGCCCGCGACCTGACCGCCGCCGGCGTGACCGTCGAAGACAAGCTGTTGTCGCTCGCCTTGCACTATCGCCTGGCCCCCGACCCAGGCGCGGCGCTGGTCCGCATCGAGGCGCTCCTGCAAGGCATCGAGCCAGCGCTCAAGCGCTTCGGCGGCAAGTGCGTCGTCAATGTCCTTGCCGCCGGCTTGCCCGACAAGGGCGACGCGCTGGCAGCGCTGGTGCGGCGCGCGAACGTCGTCGCGGCGGTGTTCGTCGGCGACGATGTCAACGACGAGGCGGTCTTCATGCGCGCCGAACCGCCGTCGCTGACGATCCGGATCGGCGACGACGATCCGCTGTCGCGGGCGATGTATTTCCTCGACAGCGACGCCCAGCTCGCACTCGTGCTGCAGCGCATGCTGACGATGCGCGCGCCGCCCTGATGGCTCGCGACCCCGACCTGCGCCGCCGGCATCACTCGGCGCTTTCCAGCAGCACCCGGGCCTCGATGCGCTGGCGTTGCCTGAGGCTGCCCGCATCGGACAGCATCCGCCCGGCCCAGCGGTAGACGTTGAACTCGCGCACTGTCATGCGCATGCTCGCCATGCGCTCGCGCTGCTCGCCCGACGCCATCGTCAGCGCCTGTTGCAGGGCATCGGCGCATTCCTCGACGTGATAGGGGTTGACGACGAGGGCCTCGGTCAGCTCGCGCGCCGCGCCTGCGAAGCGGCTCAGGATCAGCACGCCCTGCTCGTCGTTGCGCGCGGCGACGAATTCCTTCGAGACCAGGTTCATGCCGTCGTGCAGGCTGGTCACGAGACAGACGTCGGAAGCGCGGTAGAGCTCGTTGAGCGCGTCGTGGTCATGGTGCTCCACGAGCAGGATCACCGGTCGGTAGCCGGCCCTGCCGAAGCGCTGGTCGATGCGCTCGGTCACCCGCTCGATGCGCTCCCGGAACGAGCGGTACTCCTCGAGCGAGCCGCGGGTCGGCGCGGCCACCTGCACGAAGCTGAGCTTGCCGATCCACTCCGGATGCTTTTCCAGCAAGCGTTCGAGCGCGTGCAGCCGCTCGAGGATGCCCTTCGTGTAGTCGAAACGGTCGACGCCGACGGCCAGACGCTGGTCGGCGGCGAGCCCCAGCCGCGCAAAGACGTCGGCCCGGCACTGCTCGACCGGCGGCCAGCGCGCCTCGGCCTCGGGCGTCGGCCAGGCGATCGAGATCGGATAGCTCTCGACGAAGGTCTCGAACGAGTGAAACGAGATCGTCGAGTGCTCGTGCTCGATCCGCGCCTCGAGATAGCGATCTGCCGTCTCGAGGAAATTCTTGCAATGAAAGCGCGTGTGAAAGCCGAGGATGGTGCTGCCGAGCATGCCCTCGAGAATCTCGCGCCGCCAGGGGCAGATGCCGAACGATTCCGGATTCGGCCACGGGATGTGCCAGAAAGTCAGGATGGTGGCCGCCGGCAGCCTGGCGCGGATCATCGCCGGCAGCAGCGCGAAATGGTAGTCCTACACGAGCACGATCGGATCCTCGCTGCGCGCCTCGGCCACCACCGCATCGGCGAAGCGCTGGTTGATCTCGCGATAGGCCCGCCAGTCGCTTTCGCGGAAGACCGGCCGGACGTGGGCGACGTGACAGAGCGGCCACATGCCCTCGTTCGCGAAGCCGTAGTAGTAGCCCTGCTCTTCGGCGGCGGTCAGCCAGATACGCCGCAGCGAATACTCGTCGGCGCCGGGCGGCACGCGCAGCCGATCGTTCGCATCGACCATGCTGCGGTCGGCGGCGCCACTGCCGTGCGCGATCCAGGTGCCCGAACAGGCACGCATCACCGGCTCGATCGCCGTCACCAGGCCGCTGGCCGGACGGCGGACGACGACGCTGCCGTCGGCAGCGAATTCGTGGATGTAGGGCTCGCGGTTCGAGACGACGATGACCTCATCGCCGCGCAGTTGGGTGCGAAGCAGCAAGCGCAGGCGCTCGGCGTTCCAGGGCGCTTCCGGCCCGAGCGAGCGACGGTACGCGTCCTCGAGGTCGCGCAGGCGCGCGCGCAGGTCGATGGCGAGCGGGGCCAGCTCGCCCGAGGCAGCCATCGGCCGGATCAGGCCCTCGCCGCGCAGGAGCGCGCGCGCTCCCGATACCCAGCCGCGCCAGCTCAGCTGGGCGACGACGACGGTGATCAGCGCGATCACCGCACCCAGCCCGGCAATCAGCGCGATCAGGTAGCGACGCGTGTCGAGGCTGCGTTTTTCGATGAAGCTGAAGTCGTGGAGAAGCACCAGCTCGGCGACCGGACCTTGCTCACCGACGACTTCATGTGCGCCGACCTGGACCGGGCCACCCCGGATCTGGATCACGGGAGACGGCCGTTGCGCCACCTCGTGCGCCTCCGCGCAGTCGAGTGACTTGGGAAAGTTCTCGGTCCGGACCAGCAGCTTCCCGTCGCGCGTGCACAGCCCGATCGCGACGAGGCGTTCGTCGCGCAAGGCGCGCTCGAAAAGCGCCTTCAGCCGCACGCCCTCTGGATCCACGAGGGCATCCGAGATCGAATCCGAGAGCGCGTTGGTGACCAGCTCGCCGCGCGTCACCAGGTCGCGCGAGAACCAGCGCAGCGTCAGGCGGTCGACCAGCGGCAGCGCCAGATAGGCAGCGATGCCGAGCGTCACCAGCAGCGGCACGAGGAAGCGAAGCTGGAGGCGGAATGTGTTCATTCGCAACGAGCGACGGCGTCGTCGCGGATCGCCCCCGGCGCCATCGAGCCGATCCTACATTTGTTCAAATAGGCAAGACGATGAGTGCAGTCTCTTTCGATCCCTGGGGGCAGATTGTTGCGATCGCGATCGCTGTCGTCCTGGCCGCGTTGGTTGCCCACCGGCTGCTGCGGCCGGTCGTCCTTCGCCTGAGCGGGTTCTCCACGCTGCTCGTCACGATGGCCCGCAGATGCGACCGGCCGCTGCAGTTCGTGCTGCCGCTGATCGCGCTGCAGATCGTCTGGCAAGGCGTCCCCGACGACGTACGCGGCCTGAGCGCCGTGGAGCACACCAGCAGCGTGCTGACCATTGCGGCCGTCACATGGCTCGTAGCGGCAGCCCTCCAGGGGCTCGCCGACGGCATGGTCGCGCTTCATCCAGCCGACGTTGCCGACAACCTGCAGGCTCGGCGCATCCAGACGCAGACCCGGGTGCTCGCGCGCATCGCCATCGGCGCCGTCATGATCGCCGGCCTCGCCTTCATCCTGATGACATTCCCGCGCGCGCGCCAACTCGGTGCGAGCCTCCTCGCTTCGGCCGGCGTGGCGGGCCTGATCGTCGGACTCGCGGCACGCCCGGTGTTCGGCAACCTGCTGGCCGGCTTGCAGATCGCTCTCGCTCAGCCGTTGCGAATCGACGACGTGCTGATCATCGAAGGCGAATGGGGCCGAGTCGAGGAGATCACCACAACCTACGTCGTGCTGAAGATCTGGGACGAACGGCGTCTGGTCGTGCCGCTGCAGTGGTTCATCGAGCGCCCGTTTCAGAACTGGACCCGCCGCGGTGCCGGGCTGCTCGGAACGGTCTTCCTGTGGGTCGACTACGCCCTGCCGATGCAACCCGTTCGCGCCGAGGCGCGGCGGCTTTGCGAGGCATCGGCGAACTGGGACGAGCGCGTCTGCATCGTCCAGGTCACCGACAGCAGCGAGCGCGCAATGCAATTGCGAATCCTCGTCAGCTCGGTCGACTCGGGGCGCAACTTCGATCTGCGCTGCGAGGTGCGCGAGGGGCTGGTCGATTTCATCCAGCGCCACTATCCGCAAGCGCTGCCGCGCGTGCGCGCCGACGTCGCCGCTCGCCCGGAAGGCGACGACGCGACGCTCCGTGAGCGCGCGCCGGAATCGGCTTGACTCCGATCCGGATGGTTCAAGCAGGCGAGGCGGGGCCTGACGGCTGCCAGGCCGTCATGCGATCGCTGCGCAGAGCGCGCCGGCAGCACCACACTGCGGCAAGCGCGACGCCGCTCGCTGCCCAGAACACCGAAGTCAATCCCAGGGTCGTGCTCATCGCGCCGCCGACGACGCCGCCGATCACCCCCGACGCGCCGTAGCCGAGCACCGCGTAGAGCGCCTGGCCACGGCCGCGCAGGCGTCCCGGGAAGTGGCGCGTGATGACGGCGATGCACGCCGAGTGCTGGGCCGCAAAACTGAGCATGTGCAGGCACTGGGCGCAGACGAGCACGGTGACCGAGGCGCCGAAGGCCGCGATCAGCGCGAAGCGAAGCGCCGATGCGAGCGCAGCGACGCCGAGCCAGCCATGCATCGACAGCCGGTGCAGCCAGCGCCCCTGGAACCAGAACCAGACGACCTCGGCGACGACTCCGATCGCCCAGAGGAGGCCGATCTCGCCTTTGCCATAGCCGAGCGATGCGAGGTAGAGCGAATAGAACGCGTACAGGCTGGTGTGGGCGAGCACGGTCAGGAAAACGCCGGCGAAGAACCAGGCAACGACCGGCCGGCGCAGCACCGCGAGCGCCCCGGCCTCGATCGCGACCGCGTGCGCCGACTCGCTCGACCCCGGCAGCCGCGACGCCGCGACGAGGAGCAGCGCGAGCAGGGCCGAGACGAGGAGCGGAAAACGGCCGACGCCGGCCGACTGGAGAACGTAGCCGCTCGCCATCACCGCCAAGATGAAGCCGACCGAGCCCCAGACGCGCACCCGGCCGTAGCGTCCGACGTCGAGGGTGCCGCCGCTGCTGACTCGCAGCGCTAGCGTCGCCTCGCTGATCGGAATGACGCCGGCGGTGCAGACGAATAGAACGACGGTGACGGCAGCGATCCAGGCGTAGTCGAA
>DASXIP010000226.1:0-1571 GCA_036497875.1 Caldimonas sp. | reverse complement strand
CTGCAGGGTGACGAAGACCACGCCGCGCAACGCAGCGCGACGCTCGGCGACGCTGTCGAGCTCGCTGTCGTACACGGCCTGGTAGATCGCGATCGCCATGCGGCGGTCGTCGGGATCCTGCGTTGCGACGTGGAAGCCGGCAGTGGCTTCCGGACGGCCGCTGTCGATCGCACGCAGGATAGCGGCCCGCGCGGTCGTCACCGACAGGCCGTTGACCCCGAGCGCAGCGGCGTTGCCCTGCAGCGGCTCGATCAGCCGAACCGCGACGACGTCTTCGCCGCGCAGCAGCGCACTCGTCGCGGCGTCGGCGCCGGCCAGGGCCGCGTCGCCATCGCTGACGCGAAATCCGGCCATCCCTTCGCTGCGTGCGCGCGACTCGAAGGCGGCGATATCGTCGTGCCGGACGCGCTCGCTCCAACCCATCGTGCCGACGGCGCCGGAGTCGAGCCAACGCTGCGTCGCCGCGCGCATCTCGGCGCGGCCGATGTGACGGCCGAGATTGAAGACGCCGCGCAGTGCCTCGAGCGCGTCCAGCGGCTGCTCGAGCTGCGTCTCGAGCATGAGCGACGCGCTCGACGCGTCGTGAGCAAACGACCCACGCAAGCGCTCGTCGTTCCAGCGCGTCGCCTGGACGATGCCGAGGCCGAGGAAGATCGTCACGAGCGTCATCGTCAGACCGACCGAGACGCGGCGCGGCGCCCACTCGGAGCGGGGCCGGCCGACCAGGGTGAGCACGATCGGGGTCGCGATGAGGAGGCCGGCGAGATCGCCCATCCACCAGACGCCCCAGGTCGAGGCGACCTTGCCTGCCGGCACGATCGCCGCGCTGCGCAGCGCGAGCGTCGAAAGACTGGCGCCGATGACGCTGCTCGCGGCGCAGCACGCGAAGAAGAAGGCGATGTCGCGCGGCAAGGTGAGCGTCAGCGGCCGACGAACGTAGCGCTGCACGAGCGCCGCCCCGGCGGCCGCCTGCAGCGTCGCCGCGACGGCGATCGCGAGCACGAGCGCCGTCGTCGCGCCGTGAGGACCGCGCGCGCGGTCGATCGCGAGTTGCGCCAAGACGGTGCCGACGGCGACGCCGCCGAGCACACGCCAGCCGTAGACGAGCACGGCCGCGAGCGCGATCCCTGCTGCGGAGTTGAGCGGAGACGCGCAGCTCGGCGCGACGCCGAGGACGAGTGTCGCCATGCCGGCGGCCGCGACGGCCAGGGTTGTCGTTGCGAGCGGAACGAGCCACTCGGTCCGGCCGGTGGACGCCGCGGGGCTCGGGGAAACGACCGGAGCGGCGCGCGGCATGTCCGGACGGCCGCTCGTGGCTAAACGTTGAAGAGGAAGTTCAACACGTCGCCGTCGTGGACGACGTACTCCTTGCCCTCGGAGCGCATCCGACCGGCCTCCTTGGCGCCCTGCTCGCCGCCGTAGGCGACGAAGTCGGCGAATGCGATCGTCTGGGCACGGATGAAGCCGCGCTCGAAGTCGGTATGGATGACGCCAGCCGCCTGCGGCGCCGTGTCGCCGACGTGGATCGTCCAGGCGCGCACTTCCTTCGGTCCCGCGGTGAAGTAAGTCTG
>DASXIP010000225.1:0-5473 GCA_036497875.1 Caldimonas sp. | reverse complement strand
GCATGGGACAAGATGACCCAGGCCGGCGTCAAGCGGATCCAGTCGAGTGACATCGCCGTCGCCTGAGTTCGCGGGAAACCTGATGCGTCCAGCACGGCTCCTAGCATTGCTTCGCCATCTTGTCGCCGACCTTCGCCACTCGTTCCTTCTGCCTGGAGATTTCATGCTGAACGCCATCGCCCGCCTCGCGTCCCTGGGCGTCTTCCTCGGCGCGCTCGTCCCGGCGCACGCGCAGGAGACGATCAAGATCGGCGAGATCAACAGCTACAAGGCGCAGCCTGCGTTCCTCGATCCGTACAAGAAAGGCTGGGAGCTCGCCGTCGACGAGGTCAACGCGGCCGGCGGCGTGCTCGGCAAGAAGCTGCAGGTGATCTCGCGCGACGACAACGGCAATCCCGGCGACGCGGTCCGGGTCGCCGAGGAACTCGTCTCGCGCGAAGGCGTCGCGCTCCTTTGCGGCACCTTCCTCTCGAACATCGGCCTCGCTGTCACCGACTTCGCCAAGCAGAAGAAAGTCTTCTTCCTCGCCGCCGAGCCTCTGACCGACAAGGTCACCTGGCAGAACGGCAACCACTACACGTTCCGGCTGCGCCCGAACACGTACATGCAGGTGGCGATGCTGGTGCCCGAGGCGGCCAAGCTGCAGAGGAAGCGCTGGGTCGTCGTCTACCCGAACTACGAGTACGGCCAATCGGCGGCGGCGACGTTCAAGGCGATGCTGAAGAAGCTCCAGCCCGACGTCGAATTCCTGCCCGACCAGGCAACGCCGCTCGGCCGGATCGAGGCCGGCGCCGTCGCCCAGGCCCTCGCCGACGCCAAGCCCGACGCGATCTTCAACGTCCTGTTCGGCGCCGACATGTCGAAGTTCGTCCGCGAGGGCAACACGCGCGAGTTGTTCAAGGGCCGCCCGGTGGTGAGCCTGCTGACCGGCGAGCCAGAGTACATCGAGCCGCTGAAGGCCGAGGCGCCGGTCGGCTGGATCGTCACCGGCTATCCGTACTACGGCATCCAGACCGAGGATCACAAGAAGTTCTTCCTCGCCTACTTCCGCAAGTACAACGAATATCCCAAGCTCGGCTCGGTGGTTGGCTACTCGACGATCTGGTCGATCGCCGAAGGCATCAAGAAGGCGAAGTCGACCGACACCGAGAAGCTGGTGGCCGCGTTCAGCGGCCTGCAGGTGACGACGCCGTTCGGCAAGATCACCTATCGCGCGACCGACCACCAATCGACGATGGGCGCCTTCCTCGGCCGCACCAAGCTCGAGGGCGACAAGGGCGTCATGACCGACTACGTCTACATCGACGGCGCCAAGGTCTTGCCGAGCGATGAAGAAGTGAGGAAGCTGCGGGCGATCGACTGACGCGATCCGGCAGTTCATCTCTGCGCCGCCGTGTGCGCGGCAGCATCGGGACGACGACCGCATGAACGCCTCCTCGATCGTCCTCCAGGTGCTGACCGGCCTGGCATCGGCGTCGGCGCTCTTCCTCGTCGCGAGCGGCCTGTCGCTGATTTTCGGCGTGACGCGGATCGTCAACTTCGCGCACGGCTCGTTCTACATGCTCGGCGTCTACGGCGCGGTCGCGCTGACGACGCTGCTCGGTGCCGGCCCGCTCGGCTTCTGGAGCAGCGTGCTGCTCGCCGCGCTCGCCGTCGCCGCGCTCGGCGCTGCTGTCGAGATGCTCGTCCTGCGCCGCCTCTACGGCGCTCCCGAGCTCTATCAGCTGCTCGCGACCTTCGCTCTCGTCCTCGTCGTCCGCGACGCTGCCCTGTGGGCCTGGGGCCCCGAGGACCTGCTCGGGCCGAAGGCGCCGGGGATGGCGGGCGCGATCTACCTCCTCGGCCGACCGTTTCCGAGCTACGACGTGTTCTCGATCTTCGTTGGCCCGGTCGTCCTCGGCGTGCTCTGGCTGCTCCTTAGGCGGACGCGCTGGGGCCTGCTCGTGCGCGCCGCGACGCAGGACCGCGAGATGGTCGGCGCGCTCGGCGTCAACCAGCGCTGGCTGTTCACGTCGGTGTTCGCGCTCGGCACCTTCCTCGCCGCGCTTGGCGGCGCGATGCAGATGCCGCACGAGCCCGCCAACCTCAACCTCGACCTGGCCCTGATCGGCGAGGCGTTCGTGGTCGTCGTCGTCGGCGGCATGGGCTCGATCGGCGGCGCCTTCGTCGCCGCGATCGTGGTCGCGATGGTCAAGGCGCTGTGCATCGCTGCCGGCACGATCGACGTCTTTGGCGCGCCGTTCCCGCTCAGCAAGCTGACGCTGGTCGCCGAATTTCTGGTCATGGCGGTCGTTCTCGTCTGGCGGCCGTCGGGGCTGTTCGGCAAGCCCCAGGGCTCAGTGCGCGCTAGCGCTGCGATCGAGGCGCCGCTCAGGCCGCTGCCGACAGCGTGGCGGTACGCCGGCATCGCCGCGCTGGCGCTGCTCACGCTCGCGGCGCTGCTTGCCAGCAGCGCGCCCTACGTGATCGTGCTGATGATCGACATCCTGATCGCCGTGCTGTTCGCTTCGAGCTTGCACTTCCTGATCGGCCCGTCGGGGATGCATTCGTTCGGCCACGCGGCGTACTTCGGGCTCGGCGCGTACGGCGCCGCGCTCTGCTTCAAAGCGCTCGGCCTGCCGATGGAAGCGTCGCTCGTCCTGGCGCCGCTGCTCGCGACCGCGGCTGCGTTCGTGTTCGGCTGGTTCTGCGTTCGCCTCTCGGGCGTCTACCTCGCGATGCTGACGCTCGCGTTTGCGCAGATCGTCTGGTCGGTCGTCTTCCAGTGGGACGCGGTCACCGGCGGCAGCAACGGCCTGGTCGGCATCTGGCCGTCGCCGTGGCTGGCGCCGAAGCCCGCCTACTACCTGCTCGTCCTCGCCTTCACTGTCGCCGGTGCCGGTCTCCTGGTCCGCATGCTGCACGCACCGATCGGCCTCGCGCTGCGCGGCGGCCGCGACTCGCCGCTGCGCGCGGCGGCGATCGGCATCGGCGTGCCGCGCCTGCAGTGGATCGCGTTCGTCGTCGCCGGCACCGTCGCCGGCCTCGCCGGATCGCTGTTCGCGTTCGCGAAGGGAACGATCTCGCCGGAGACGCTCGGCGTCGGCAAGTCGGTCGACGGGCTCGTCATGGTTCTGCTCGGGGGTGTCCAGACGCTCTCCGGCCCGTGGCTCGGCGCCGCGCTCTTCATCTGGCTGCAGGACACCGTCGCCCGCCAGACCGACTACTGGCGCGCGCTGCTCGGCGTCGTCATGCTCGCGCTCATCCTCGTCTTCCCGCTCGGCGTCGCCGGCGGCTTGAAGCGGTTGTTCATTCGCGAGGCGGAGTCGGCATGAGTCTGGCGTCGGCTCCGCTGCTCTCGGTGCGCGGGCTGGCGAAGTCGTTCGGCGGCGTGCGCGCGGTCGACGGCGTCGGCTTCGAACTCGCCGCCGGCGAGATGCTGGCGCTGATTGGCCCGAACGGTGCCGGCAAGACGACCTGCTTCAATATCGCCTCCGGCCAACTCGCGCCCGATGCCGGCTCGGTGCGGCTCGGCGGCGTCGAGCTGGTCGGCATGAAGCCGGAGGCCGTCTGGCGCCTCGGCGTTGGCCGCACGTTCCAGATCGCCGAGACGTTCGCGTCGCTGACGGTGCGCGAGAACGTCCAGCTGGCGCTGCTGTCGTTCGCGCACCGCGTGCTCGCGTGGTGGCGGCCGGCGCGCACGCAGTTCGTCGCCGAGGCCGACGCGCTGCTCGCCAGCGTCGGCATGGCCGCGCAGGCGGCGCGGCCGATGAGCGTGCTCGCCTACGGCGACGTCAAGCGCGTCGAGCTCGCGATCGCGCTCGCCAATCGGCCGCGCCTGTTGCTGATGGACGAGCCGACCGCGGGCATGGCGCCGCGCGAGCGCAACGAATTGATGACGCTGGCGCGCCGCCTCGCCCACGAGCAGGCGATCGGGGTGCTGTTCACCGAGCACAGCATGGACGTCGTCTTCGCCCACGCCGATCGCATCATCGTCCTCGCGCGCGGCGAGCTGATCGCCGAAGGGCCGCCGGCGGCGGTGCGCGACGACGCGCGCGTGCGCGAGGTCTACTTCGGCGGCGGGACGACGTTCGCGAGCGGCGTCGCGGAGGCGAGCGATGCTTGAGGTCGAGCGGCTCGACGCCTGGTACGGCCAGGCGCGGGTGCTCTACGGCGTCTCGCTCGCCGTCGGCATCGGCGAATGCGTCGCCCTCGTCGGCAGGAACGGCGCCGGCAAGTCGACGACGTTGAAGGCGATCATGGGGTTGATGGCGCGGCGGCGCGGCAAGGTCCAGTTCCGCGGCCGAGACATCTCGGCGTTGCCGCCGTACCGCATTGGCCGGCTCGGCCTCGGCTGGGTCCCCGAGGACCGGCGCATCTTCACCGACCTCACGGTGCGCGAGAACCTCGCCGTCGCCCGCCAGCCGCCGCGCGACGGCGCGCCGACGTGGAGCGAGGACAAGCTCTGCGCCCTCTTTCCCAACCTGGCGACGATGCCAAACCGTCCCGGCGGCCGGATGAGCGGTGGCGAGCAACAGATGCTCACAGTCGCGCGCACGCTGATGGGCAACCCCTACCTCGTCCTCCTCGACGAGCCTTCGGAAGGCGTCGCGCCGCTGATCGTCGAGGAGATGGTGCGCATGATCGTCTCGCTCAAGCGCGAAGGCGTCTCGATACTGCTCTCGGAGCAGAACCTGTACTTCGCGCGCCTCGTCTCGGATCGCGCGGTTGTTCTCGAGAAGGGCGAGGTGAAGTTCGACGGCAGCATGGCCACGCTGATGCAGGACGAGACCCTGCGGCGCACCCACCTGAGCCTGTGATGGCGAACGGAATCGCAGCAGCGTCGCGACGGATTGCCGGCATCGACGTCGGCGGCACCTTTACCGACCTGATCGTCGTCGACGACGCCAGCGGCGAGGTGCGCATCGCCAAGGTGCCGACGACGATCGACAACCAGGCGTTCGGCGTTCTCGCCGCGATCGCCGCCGCTGGCGTCGCGCCGGGCTCGCTCGACGCGATCGTCCACGGCACGACGACGACGACCAACGCGATGCTCGAACGCAGGATCGCGACCGTCGGCCTGATCACAACGCGCGGCTTTCGCGACGTCCTCGAGCTCGGCCGCCGGACGCGGCCGAAGCCCTACGGCCTGAAGGGCCGCTTCGTGCCGCTGATCGAGCGTCATCTGCGGCTCGAGGTCGACGAGCGCATGGATGCCGAGGGCCGCGTCCTCGTCCCGCTCGACGAGGCCGGCGTCGCCGCATGTGCGCACCGCCTGCTCGATCTCGGCGCCGAGAGCGTCGTCATCCACTTCCTGCACAGCTACCTCAATCCGGCGCACGAGCAACGCGCGGCCGAGATCGTGCGCTCGCTCTGGCCGAACCGCTACGTCACCGCCGGCCACACCGTCGTCGCCGAGCAGCGCGAGTACGAGCGTGGCACGACGGCGGCCGTCAACGCCGCGATCCAGCCGGTGCTGCATCGCTACCTCGAG
>DASXIP010000224.1:0-6366 GCA_036497875.1 Caldimonas sp. | reverse complement strand
GCCAGGCTCGACAACCAGAGAGCGATGTCGAACCGTTCGCGCTGCCACAGGCTGTGCGCGATGCGATGCGTCTGCAGTGCGTGCAGGCCCTTGAGAAGGAGCAGCGCATGCAGCGGAGAGCGGCAGGCCGGATCGTGGCTCGCGACGGCGAGGAGGTCGGTCTCGAGAGCCGACAGAATGGCAGGCTCCTCTTCCAGCGAGTCGACGAAGAGCGTCTGCAGGGCCGCGCCCTCCGCCCGATCTCCCGACTCGAGGCGGCGCGCGAGTACAGCGCCGACGATGCGGGCAGGAACTGCGTCCATCAGCCGCGTGTCGGCGATGACGTCGCGCAGCACGGGTTCGCGGGCGGCCGTCTCGACGGCCAGCCAGGCGATGTCCGACCAGAGACTCGCGCGGCTGCAGGCCGCCGCGGCCGTGCGTTCGTCCGTCCCGCGCAACGCCGCCAACGGCGAAGTGGATGGCTCGTGATCGGCGCTTGTCCCGTTGACCGCAATCGCTCTCATCGCACTCCCCCGATGTCGAAGACAGACCCGGCAACGCACGGCGGCCTCGACTCGCGCCGTTGCAGACGCTGCTGGGCGAGCAGCGCGACGGCGGCGGCAGCCAGCGCGATCCACCACGCCCAGCTCCCCGCTCCCAGTGCCCACGCGGCGCCCAGCGCAGCGAGGAACGCCGCCTTCGCCGCCATGCCGTCGAGATAGCCGCCGAGCACCCGCAGCATCAGCGACGTGCCGCCCTGGCGGTAGCCCGCGTACGTCGCGAACGTGCCGACCAGCGGGATGGCGGCGACGAGGCCGCAGAACTGCGGACCGCTGTGCCGGGACAGCTCCGAAACCAGCAGCGCCATCGCCCCCGCCGTCGCCATCGACAGCAGCGTTGCATCGTGCTTGCCGGCATGCCGGTTCGCGGCGCTGCTCGTCAGGCGCGGGAACGCCGCACGCCCGAACACGACCGCGCACATCGCCAGCACCGCAGCCGTCGCCGGCATCGTCGGCAGCTCCCAGGTCAGCGTCGCCAGCAAAGCGATCGCGAGCCACGCCACCAGCGCCGCGCGTGCCGCGGTCAGCGCCGACGCCAGGCGGGCGAAGGTCGCGCCGAGGAGGACGGTCAGTCCCGTTCCCCACAACGTGCCGAGCACGGCGGACGTCGCGTAGGCGCCGCCGTGCTCGAGCGACAGCCAGAACAGGACCGGAATCGAATTGATCGGCACTGCCGCGGCCAGCCCGCCGGCACGCGGACCCGCGCGGCGCAGCGTCGTCAGCAGGACGCCGACGGCTGCGGCGGACAATGCGGCATGGGCGAGGCTTTCGGTCGGCATGGCTGCGGTCGGGAAAGAGGTCGTCCGCCACTGTCGGCGCGCCCTGCCTGCGCGTCTTGAAAGCGCTCTGAAACGGTTCTCCAATCTCGTGAAGCGAGGCTCGGCAACTGCGCCATGAATTCGACGCCGCCGCCAACGACCACGCCAGCGCCCGCAGCGTCGTTGCGCTTCGGCCGCTTCGAGCTGCAACCCGACCAGCGCCGCCTGCTCGTCGACGGCGAGCCCGCCGCGCTCGGCGGCCGCTCGTTCGATCTGCTGCTCGCGCTGGTCGAGCGGCCGGGGCAACTGGTCGGCAAGCACGCGCTGATGGATGTCGTCTGGCCCGGGCTCGTCGTCCAGGAGAACAATCTCGCGGCGCAGGTCAGCGCCTTGCGCAAGGTGCTGGGCGGCGACGTGATCGCGACGATCCCGGGGCGCGGCTACCGCTTCGTCGCGCCGCTGCAGTCGAGCGCGCAGGCTGTCGCACCGGTTCGACCGTCGCCGTCGTCGGCGACCTCGCACGATGGGTCCGCGGCGACGGTGCCGGCGCTGCGCACGAACCTTCCGGTCGAGCTGCCGGCACTGCTCGGGCGCGCCGACGACCTCGATCTGCTCGAGGCGCTCGTCGATCGACACCGGCTGGTCAGCGTCGTCGGCGCCGGCGGCATGGGCAAGTCGTTGCTCGCGCAGCATCTGCTCGCCGCGCGCCGCGCGGCGTATCCGCAGGGAGTCTGCTGGGTCGAGCTGACGCAGATCGCCGATCGATCCGAATTGCCGGGAGCGATCGCCGCCGCGCTCGGCGTCGACGCCGGCCGGGGCGAGCCGCTGGCGGCGCTCATCGCTGCGGTCGCGCCGTTGACCATGCTGCTCGCGCTCGACAACGCCGAGCATCTGCTCGCCGATGTCGCGCACGTCTGCCAGGCGCTCCATGCGGGCGCTCCGGGGCTACGGCTGCTCGTGACCAGCCAGGCGCCGTTGCGGCTCGCGGCCGAGCGCGTGCTGCGCATCGGCCCGCTCGCCGTTCCGGACACCGCGCTACCTGCCGAGGCGGCGCTCCGCTTCGGCGCCGTGGCCTTGTTTCTCGAACGCGCGCGAGCGATCGACCAGCGGTTCTCGCTCGACGCTGCGAACACGCCAGCAGCGATCGAGTCGTGTCGTTCGCTCGACGGCCTGCCGCTGGCGATCGAGCTGGCTGCAGCGAGGGCGCCGCTGCTGGGAACCGAACGGCTGCTCGCGTCGATGCAGGACCGCTTCAAGCTGTTGACCGCGAGCCGCAACCGCGCGGCGCCGTCGCGGCAGCAGACGCTCCGCTCGGCGCTCGAGTGGAGCTACGGCCTTCTCGACGAGCGCGAGCAACGTGTGTTCCGCCGCCTCGGGGTCGTCGCCGGTAGCGGGTCGCTCGAGTTCATTCAGCAAACGCTGGTCGATGCCGACGACGCGCTCGACATCTGGGCCGTCGTCGACGCGCTCGACACGCTGGTCGATCGCTCGCTGGCGGCGGTGTTGACGACCGGCGACGACGGCGAGTCGCGCTACCGATTGCTCGAGACGCCGCGCGCCTATGCGCTTGAGCGCCTCGACGAGGCAGGCGAACGGCCGGCACTGCAGCGTCGCCACGCCATCGCCCTGGCAGCGATGTTCGACGCCGCCTACGAGGAGTTCTTCAGCGGACGGGTCGCCGTCGACGACTGGCTGCGCCGCCTGGAAGCCGACTTCGACAATGCGCGCGACGCCTTGCGCTGGGCGCGCGCTGCGGGCGAGGCCGAGGTCGAGCTGCGCATCGGCTCGATCATGCTGCGCGCCCTGCCGCCGTCGCTGCATGTCGAGCGGATGGCGCTCGCCGACGCGTGTGAGGCGCGCATCGCCCCGGAGATGCCCGAAGACCTGCAGCTGCGAGCCTGGATCGAGCTGAGCTGCGTGCTCGCGGACCCGCAGAAGGCGCGCGGACGTCTTGCCGCCGAGGCCGCGCTGGCGCTGGCCCGGCGCCTGGACGGTCGGCAGGCGGACCGCTTCGATCTCTATCACGCGCTCTGCCGCGCGGCGTCGGCAGCAGCGCAGGCTGACGATCTGGGCGCGGCGCGCGCTCGGCTCGACGAGGCGCAGGCTCTGGAAAACCCGTCCTGGCCGCCGCATCGACTGCTGTGGCGGGCGGAAGCCGCGCAGTGGTTTGCCCGCATGAGCGGCGATACGGCGGACGCTCTCAACCGCGGCCGCCGACTGCTGGCGCTGGATCGCGAGCGCGGCAGCCATGCGTCGATCGCGATCGGCAACCTGATGGACGCCGAGCTCGCCGCAGACGACCCGCGCGCCGCGGCGCGCCTGGGCACGCAGCTCATCGATTCGCTGCTCGGCACGCGCCACGAATACAGCCTCGCATTCGCCCGCATCAACCTGCTCGCTGCGCTGCTCGCACAGGACGACGCCGAGCATGCGCGGCCGGTCGCGGAGGCGGCGTGGTCGCGCGCCGCGGTGTTCGACCTGCAGCACGCTGCCGCCGCGTACCTCGCGCTCCTCTGCGTGCTCGAGGGCAGGGCTGCGGCGGCGGTGAAACTCGCCGCGTACTCCGAGGCGATCTACGCGGCACGCGGCGAGGCGCGCGAGCAGAACGAGACCGCGGCCACGGCGCGCGCGCGGTCGCTCGCCCGACGCGAGCTGGACGACGTTACGTTCGCGCGGCTTGACGCCGAAGGCGCGGCGCTGCGCGACGCCGAGGTCGCGGCCGTCGCCTTCGGCGCCGGCGACGCGGGCTGAGCCTCCGCCCTCCCTTGCGCAGGTCGAGCGACACGGGTTCGCGAGCCCGGCGCGCTCGCGCATCGCGGCGCGCCTCCTTTCAGCATCTTTGAGCAGCTTTCATCGACGCTTCAGGACTTTGCACTGGCTGGCGCCGACAGTGCGGTCCTCGATTGTTGAACTGCTTGGAGGATTCGCATGCAAACGAACAGGAGCTCTGCCGGGCTCGGCACCTGGGCCAGACGCGCCTGGCTGGCGCCCTTGGTCCTTTCGCTTTTCGGCTGCGGAGGTTCGTCCGACTCGGCACCCGACGCGACGACGGCGACGGGGACGGCGACGCCGGCCACCTCGACTCCCGAAGATCTGCGCGGTCAGTGGGAGACCATCCTGACCTACGTGCCTCCGTTCTACAGCGGACCTTACGGCGACATCCCGCCAGGCGACGGCTCGCTCGGGATCTCTCTCTATCTCTCGCCCGATGGCCAGTACCAGCACGACTGGAACCTGGCGCAGGCATATTTCGGTGGCAACTGCTTTCGGTCGGCGGGCTGGGACGAGGTCGGCACGATCAGCGGCACAGGCCCGGAATTCACCTTCACTCCCGCCAAGGCCACGTACTCGGCCATGGACTCGTGCGGTCAAAGCAAGTTTCTCGACCCTGCGCCCGTCGCCCCCGCCAGCCACACCTTGACGCTCGACCACGACGCTTCGGGCTGGCCTCTCCTGCGGATCAGCTTTCCTACGGGCGAGCTAGTACTGGAGAAGTGCAGGCATTGCCAGTGAAGCAGACGAGCGCAAGTCGCTCTCCGAGCTGACACCCCGCCAGCTCGGCCGCACTCCGAGAGCAACCTGTTCGAGTGGATGACCGCGAACGAGCTGCTGGCTTACTTCAGGAGCTTTTATCCGCGCTGGAACGACGAGAAGGTCGCTGCCTTACTGACGCGCTGGAGCATCGACGGGCAAGCGCGCATCGCCAGCTTGTCCGGCGGTCAGCAGCAGCGCTTGTCGATCATTCGCGCGCTGGCCCATGAACCGGATCTGCTCATCCTCGATGAACCCGTCGCGGGCCTGGATCCGACCGGAAGACGAGACTTCCTGCAGGAGCTCGTGTCCGAAGTCGTCGATCCTCGGCATGGGGCCGAACGGCCATTGGACCGTCGTCGCGGTGAGCACGGTCCTTGCCTTTCTGATCGTGTTGCTCTTTGTCTTCGCCGGCTCGTTGTTTCCCCATTGGAGAGAGGGTTGTCGGAGGAAGGACTGTGGCTCCTGGTCGCATTTCCAACGCTCATCTCTCCTCTCGTCTTTACGAGCGCCATGTGGCAGACGCGCCGCGAACAGGCAGTGCTGCTGCTGTTGCCGGGCGCCCCGCGGCGCGCATCGATCAACGGCTGGCTTTCGATGCGCTTCGCGATGCAGCATCTCGGCAATGCGTTAGTCGTGGGCGTAACGTTGCTCGTTCTGGAAGCGTTGGGCGTGCTCTCTGGCAGGTCGGCCACCGATCGCGAGATCGCACTGTGCGTGCTCGTGCTCAGCCCCCTCGTTCCGATCGCCTACTGGCGCGACTGGCTCCGAATGCAGGCGCCCTGGGGCCACTTGACCCTCCGCGACGGCGTCATCGTCTGCGCGATCGTCGGCTTGGCCTTGACTCGGGTAGCGTGGGAGCGTGCTCCCTGGTGGGTTCTCGGAGCGCTCTCGGCGACTCTGTCGATTCCTTTGGCCCTTTGGCGATGGCGGGCCATCGGCAGAGAACCCGCCGCGTGGCCGGTGGGGCGCTCCTGACCGCCACGCGACGCGCCCCGCCGCGCGGCGCCAGGGACTCGGCGCGGGACGTGGCGCGAGACGAGGGCTCGCGAACGACATCGGGTACGCAGCGCTTCGCTCAGCCCGATTTCAGGCCGGCAGCCTCGATTCCCGCGATGCAGATCGCCTCGTCCTCGTCGCCCGTGCCGCCGCTCGCCCCCGCGGCGCCGATGACGCGGCCTTCGGCATCCTTGATCAGCACGGCGCCGGTCTGCGGAATGAACTTGCCGTTGCCGGTCGCGGCAAGGGCACCGAAGAACGCCGGCAGGTCCTTGGCGCGCTGCGTCAGGACGCGCGAGGCGGCGCCCATCGCGATCGACGCCCACGCCTTGCCCGAGGCGATGTCGATCCGGAACATGCTCGCGCCGTCCTGGCGCTGGGCGCTTTTCGTGTGCCCCGAGGCATCGAGCACCACCACAGCCATCGGCTGGTGCCCCGCCGCGGCGGCGCGTTGCAGCGCGGAGGCGATGATCGTGTTGGCCTGCTCGAGGGTGATGTCCATGGTCGGCTCCGTGCAGCGTGTGGGTATTCCCGGGCCC
>DASXIP010000223.1:0-1574 GCA_036497875.1 Caldimonas sp. | reverse complement strand
AGCGCGAGCAATTCGTTTTCCATCAGCTGGCGCGTCTGCACGTCGAGCGCCGAGAACGGCTCGTCCATGAGCAGGATGTCCGGATCGAGGACCAGCGTCTGCGCCAGGCTGACCCGCTTTCGCATGCCGCCCGAGAGCTGGTGCGGGTAGCGGTCGCCGAACGCGCCGAGGCCGACACGCTTCAGCCAGTCGTTCGCGCGCGACGCAGCATCGGCACTGGCGCGGAACTCGAGCCCGGCAGCGACGTTCTGCAGCGCCGTTCGCCACGGCATCAGGCTTTCGCTCTGGAACATGTAGCCGGCGCGCCGGTTGATGCCGACGAGTCGCTCGCCGAAGACGTCGACCGCGCCTGCGCTCGGCGCGAGCAGCCCGGCGGCGACGTTGAGCAGCGTGCTCTTGCCGCAGCCGGTCGGGCCGACGACGGAGACGAACTCGCCGGCGCCAACCGTGAGCGCGACGTCGCGAATCGCGGTGTAGCGCCGGCCCGGATCGTCGCGCTGGGCGAACGCGCAGGTGATGCCACTCATCGCGAGTGCGAGCGCACGCGGCGACGATGTCGCCCCGAACGGCGTGGCGGAGGTGGAAACGGCCAAGGGTTCGTCGGTTTCGGGTCGGTTTCGCGGCAGCGGAACGGCGTTTCGTCGCTTTCTCGATGACGACGCGGCGCGCGAAGTCTAGCTTTCGTCCGCGGCCGCACCGGTCGACAGGAGTTTCAAATGAACGCACTACGTCTTTCCGTCCTGACTGCCATCGTCGCCACGCTCGCAGCACCGCTCGCCGCGCTCGCCGCGCCGGGAAGCGACACGGCAGACGTCTGCACCTCGCCGACGCGCTCGCTCGTCGAGCGCAGGGTCGAGGAGCAGGCCGCACGCGGCATGCCCGCGCTGATCGGCTTCGTCCACCGGACGCAGCCGTTCTACCAGCTGACCGTCGAAGACGCGGTCGCCTGGGTCGACAGCGAGCGCGAGCGGCGCACCGCCTGCATGCGCGCGTCGGCCGGCCAAGCGGCCGACTAAATGGCCAGCGGGCGCGAGGGCCGCAACGATCGATGCGGCGCCTGCGCCCCGGCGCTCAGTGCGCCGCGGCCGATGGTTCGGCGTCGCCGCTCGTCATTCCGCGCCGCTCGAGGACGCGCGACGCCGGCATGACGACGGCCATCAACAGGAACGCGATGTTGCCCATCGACGGTCGCGGCAGGATCGGCGCGAGCGCGACCGCCACCGTGCTGATCACGATCAGGCCGCCGATCCTCAGGCGCGCGCCGCGGTAGCGCGCGAGCGGCATCGGCGCCGAGCCGAGCTCGGGGTGGCGATGGACATAGCGCAGGACGCAGAGCGCGCTCACGCCGAGGATCGCCATGTTGGCCGAGAACACCGCCTGCGAGAGCACGGTGGTGCCGTACTCGCCGGAAAGCGCCGACGAGAACGGCATCAGGCTCACGAAGGCGAGCTGGAGCAGGTTGAGGCCGAGAAGGGTGTTGTCGGTGCGGCGCAAGTGCGCGTACGCGCGGTGATGGCCGATCCAGAACATGGCGAGCACGAAGAAGCTGAGCGCCCACGAGATCGCCTTCGGCA
>DASXIP010000222.1:0-3472 GCA_036497875.1 Caldimonas sp. | reverse complement strand
GCCGGCGTCTCGGGCAGGATGCCCTTGATGACCGGTTCCTGCTTGGCCTTGGCTTTCTCGCGCCGGGTGATGCCGACTTCGTCCTCGGCGTCGTCGACCATGGTGTAGCTCGCCTGCAGGTTCTCCAGGCGGGCATCGTCGTGGCGCAGGCGCTCGAGCTTGTAGTTCGGCGTGTCGAGGTGCTTGTTGGGCACGAGCAGCACGGTGGTGCGCTGCTTCAGCTCGATCTTGGTGATCTCGCTGCGCTTCTCGTTGAGCAGGAACGACGTCACTTCCACCGGCACCTGCACGTGCACGGCGGCCGTGTTCTCCTTCATCGACTCTTCCTGGACCATGCGCAGGATCTGCAGCGCCGACGATTCGGTGTCGCGGATGTGGCCGGTGCCGTTGCAGCGCGGGCAGGTGATGTGGCTGCCTTCGGAAAGCGCCGGGCGCAGGCGCTGGCGGCTCAGCTCGAGCAGGCCGAACTTGCTGATCGACGAGAACTGCACGCGGGCGCGGTCGGAGCGCAGCGCGTCGCGCAGGCGCTGCTCGACCTCGCGGCGGTTCTTCGACTCTTCCATGTCGATGAAGTCGACGACGATCAGGCCGCCGAGGTCGCGCAGGCGCATCTGGCGCGCGATTTCATCCGCGGCTTCCAGGTTCGTGCGGGTGGCGGTTTCCTCGATGTCGCCGCCGCGCGTGGCGCGGGCGGAGTTGACGTCGATGGAGACCAGCGCCTCGGTGTGGTCGATCACGATCGCGCCGCCGGCCGGCAGGTTGACCGTGCGCGAGAACGCGGTCTCGATCTGGTGCTCGATCTGGAAGCGGCTGAACAGCGCCGCGTCGTCGCGGTAGCGCTTCACGCGATTGGCCGTTTCCGGCATCACGTGGTTCATGAACTGCTGCGCCTGCTCGTAGATGTCGTCGGTGTCGATCAGGATCTCGCCAACGTCGGCGGTGAAGTAGTCGCGGATCGCGCGGATGACGAGCGAGCTCTCCTGATAGATCAGGAACGCGCCCTTGCCGGCCTTGGCGGCGCCGTCGATCGCGGTCCAGAGCTTGAGCAGGTAGTTGAGGTCCCACTGCAGCTCGGGGGCGCTGCGGCCAATGCCGGCCGTGCGGGCGATCAGGCTCATCCCCTTCGGGTACTCGAGCTGGTCGAGGTTTTCCTTCAGCTCCTCGCGGTCCTCGCCCTCGATCCGGCGCGAGACGCCACCGCCGCGCGGGTTGTTCGGCATCAGCACGAGGTAGCGGCCGGCGAGCGAGACGAAGGTCGTCAGCGCCGCACCCTTGTTGCCGCGCTCTTCCTTCTCGACTTGGACCAGCAGCTGATCGCCGTCCTTGATCGCGTCCTGGATGCGCGCGGTGCGCGCATCGGTGCCGTCGCGGAAGTAGTTCTTCGAGATCTCCTTGAACGGCAAGAAGCCGTGCCGGTCTTCGCCGTAGTCGACGAAGCACGCCTCGAGCGAGGGCTCGACGCGGGTGACGACCGCCTTGTAAATGTTCCCTTTCCGTTGCTCGCGACCTTCGATCTCGGTCTCGAAGTCCATCAGCTTCTGGCCGTCGACGATCGCGAGGCGGCGCTCTTCGGCCTGGGTCGCGTTGATCAGCATTCGTTTCATCTGCACTCCTTCGGCGCTGCCCGCACGCGGGACGCGCTCACACACAGCACCGCCGCGGGCCAGGCCCGCCGCGGCCACAGATGCACGAGAAAACGAGAGGAACCGAAGGAATCGCCCTGGACTGGCGTCGGCCCTGCGCGGTCAGGCGACCGCGGGCTCCGCCAGCGTTGGCGCGCGCGAGACAGTGGGTAAGCGGCTGGAAGGCGAGCTTTGGGTCACTGGACGCAGGCCGCAGCGCGAGCGCGATCGAGGCGCGATGCCTCGTCTTGCCTGTCTGCGGCCGGAAACCTTGTCGTGGATTCGTTCTTGTTTGCTCTGCCGCCGCGCCTTGGGGCCGCCGCGTCGCTTGGGGACGCTGCCTGCCCGGGCGACGCGACGTTGCATCACCGGATGGCCGGAACCGGATCCGACCGCTCCCTCCGCACCGCGCGCGTCGCCCGGATGAGCGACGCTAAACTCTGAAGAATCAACAACTTGCGGTCGGCGAGTGGAGCAGCGCATTATAGGGGGCAAGCGCGCGCAGGCCATAGCCGCCCGGGCCGCCAAGCCCGCGCTAGCCACCGTGCCGCGCGTGCAAAACGTCCGGATCGATGCCGGATCGGCCGGGCAGCGGCTCGACAACTTCCTCGTCAAGGTCCTGAAGGGAGTGCCGCGCGCGCATTTGCATCGCGTTATCCGCTCCGGCGAGGTGCGCGTGAACATGGCCCGCGCCGCTGCCGACACCAGCCTCGCGCTCGGCGACGAGGTGCGCATCCCACCAGTCCGGGTCGCCGGTCGCAGCGAACGCGCGCCGGCGCCTGCGCGCGAGTTTCGCATCGTCCACGAGGACGACGCGCTCGTCTGCATCGACAAGCCCGCCGGCGTTGCCGTCCACGGCGGCAGCGGCGAGAGCCATGGCGTGATCGAGCAGATGCGCCAGGCGCGGCCGGGGGCGTTCCTCGAGCTCGTCCACCGGCTCGACAAGGAGACCTCGGGCTTGCTTCTCGTCGCCAAGACGCGGCCGGCGCTGGTCGCGTTGCAGAACGACTTGCGGACGCGCGCGTCAGGGCGGGCGATCGCCAAGGGCTATGTGGCGCTCGTGATCGGCGACTGGCCGGAATCGCTCAAGGTCATCGACGTCGCCCTGCGCAAGGACATTGCCGCCGATGGTGGCCGCCACGTCAGCGTCGTCGATGCCGACGACGCGCGTGGCCGACGCTCGATCAGCCTGGTTCGGGTCACGCGCAGGTTCGGCGACTTCAGCCTGCTGGAGGTGACGCTGAAGACCGGGCGGACGCACCAGATCCGGGTCCACCTCGCCGCTGCCGGCCATGCCATCGCCGGCGATCCGAAATACGGCGATTTCGCGCTCAACCGGTCGCTGGCGCGGGCGGCGCTGCTGCCGCCGTTGCGCTTCGAGCGGATGTTCCTGCATGCCGGGCGGCTCCGCTTCGTTCATCCGGTGAGTGGCGCGGCGATCGAGCTCGAGGCGCCGCTGCCACCGGCGTGCGGCGAGTTGCTCGCCGCGCTCGCGGCGCGGCCGCATTGATCGCGGCCGATTCCTACGCCGGCAGCCGGCATCGTCCTGTCGGGGTCTCTCGGAGTCCGGGGTTCAATCCGCGCTACCGTCGTGATGCGTCCGGGTCGCCCGGGCGAGGCGTCGCAACACCAAAAAAGGATCTCGCCATGAAAACCCGCCTTCTCGCCATCGCATCGGCCGCCGCTCTGGCGGTCGGCGCCATCACGGTCTGCTCGACGACGACGACCTCGGAGAAAACGGCCGAAAGCGCGGCCACCAAGCGGCACAGCATCGACGCCAACGTCGACGCGGCGCTGTCTCGCCTGTATGCGCAGGATCCTTCGGCGCGCGAACTCGTCGCCAAGGCGCG
>DASXIP010000221.1:0-3023 GCA_036497875.1 Caldimonas sp. | reverse complement strand
TTCACGATCGTCGCAACCGAGCGCTCGAGCATCGTCCGCTCGGCGCTCTCGAGCTTGCCGCCGAGCTTGAGCTGGAGGCGCTCGGCCGAAAGCTGGATCGGCGTCAGCGGATTCTTGATCTCATGGGCGAGCCGCCGTGCGACCTCGCTCCAGGCCTCGACGCGCTGCGCCGAGACGAGCTCGGTGATGTCGTCGAAGACCATCAGCCGCGCCCCCTGCGGCATCGCGGCGCCGCGGACCAGCAGCGTGATCGAGTCGCGCTCGCGACCGGGGGCGCCGCCGCCGATCTGCAGATCGAACGAATCCTGCCAGTGGTCGCGCTCCCCCGCCTCGGGGCTGGCGGCGTGCAGCTCGAAGCGCTGCCAGACCGTCTGCGCGAACGTGCCGAGGCCGGCGACCTCGTCTAGCCTGCGGCCGCGGTACGCCGAGAGCGGCAGCCTCAGGATGCGCGTCGCGCCCGGATTGACGGTGTCGATATTGCCGCTCCGGTCGAACACGATCACGCCGGCGGTCAGGTTGTCGAGAATCGTCTGCAAGTTCGCGCGCGCGCCCTCGACCTGCGTAACGCTCCTGTGGACGAGCTCGCGCGCCTCCGAAAGCTGCTCGGTCATTTCGGCGAACGAGCGTGTCAGGCCGCCGAGCTCATCGTGCGAGCGGAACACCGCCTTCGAGCTGAAGTCGCCGCGCGCGACCTGCGCGACGCCCTCGGCGAGCAGCAACAGCGGCTCGGCGAGCTGGTTGCTGAGCGCGATCGCGAGCAGCAACGCGCCGAACACGGCGAGGACGAGCGCCAGCGTCAGCGTGCCGATGTACATCTTGCGCAACCCCGAGCGCGCAAGCGCGCGCTGCTGGTACTCGCGGTAGGCGTTCGTCACCGCGAGGGCGTTGGCGGCGAGGCCCGGCGCGATCGCCTGCGTGACGACGAGGAAGCGCTCCTGCGCCCCGAGCGTGAAATTGGCGCTCGGCATCAGCGCCACCGCCCGCACGCGCGGGCTCGTTCCGGCCGCCGACGTGTCCTCGTCGAGGCCTTCGACCTGGCTGACGACGCGCTGCGTGCGCGCCTGGCGCAGCATCTGCGGCGAGATGCGCTCGGGCATCAGCGCCGAGGTCGCGCTCGCGGTGGCAATCAGCGTCTGCCCCGATCCGCCGACGATCGAGACCTCCTTGGCGGAGAGCTGCTCGCGCAGCCGCTCGAGCGAGATCGGCTCCGCCGGCAACGCGCTCTCGCCGAGCCGCTCGGCAGCCAGCCGCGTCTTCGTCGCGAGGTCGGTGACGATCGTGTCGATCGTGCCGCGGCCGAGGTTGAGACCGGCGTCGAGAGCGCCTTCGACCTTGACGTCGAACCAGCTCTCGATCGAACGCGAGACGAACTGATAGCTCACCGCGTAGATCAGGACACCCGGCAAGATGCCGACCAGCGCGAAGATCGCCGCCAGCTTGAGCAGCAACTGGCTGCCGAAGCGGCCGCGCGAGACGCGCCAGAGCATCCGCACTCCGGCGACGACGATCACCGTGACGAGCGTGCTGGCGAGCGCGACGTTGACCCAGAACAGCCAGACGTAATGGCGCTCGTAGAGCGCGGGGTTGTTGGTCGCGACGCCGAGCAGGAAGACAAGAATGAGGCCGGCGCCGAGTGCCGCGACGGTCGAGATGACCCACGCCCAGCGGCTGCGCCGGGGCTGGTAGGCGGGCTCCGGGTCGCCCGCGTGGGAACGAGAGTCGGTCTTCAACGGATGCGCTGCGTGCGCTTCACCGAGAGCTGCCAGTCGGGCTGGCCGCCGATGCCGATCTGCATCGGCCGAGGCAGCAGTGTGACGTCGAGCCGATAGTTGAACTCCAGGTAGGCCCGGCCGTCTTCGAGCTGGCTCGTTTCCGCGACCTTCCAATGGTTGGCGCGGCTGAGGGCGACGATCGCCTCTTCGCGGGTCGGATAGTTCTGGCTCAGGCCGCCGACGGTGGTCACCCGGTAGGTCGAGGTCAGCGGCTGGTAGACAATCTTCCAGACCCGCGTCGGGTGGGAGATCCGGCGGTCGCGCCAGTACCAGCGATCGCGGAAGACCTCGGCCTCGGCAACGAAGAAGAGCGGCACTGCCCGCGCGAGCGCGTCGTCCGGCCCTTTGCCGAGGTCGAAATCGACGGCAAAGTTCAGGAACACGCCGTCCTCGTCCTGCGTCACCTCGAAGTGGCTCAACTCGGCCTCGGCAGCGAGCGTGCGGCCGGCGGCCGTCACCGCCGCGACCCAGGCACTCGGCAGAAGCACGCGCGAGGCCGCGGCGCCGAGCGCGCGAAGCACGCTGCGGCGGCGTAGGGAGCCGTGCGGCGGCAGCGGAGTCATCGGCGGGCGGCTACGAGTCGGACGGGCGCTTTTCCAGCAAGGCCAGGTAGAAGCCGTCCGCCGCTCGCGAAGAGCCGGTGGACGGCGGTGTCTCGTCATTGTCGGGCAGCGGCAGCAGGTGCCCGGGAGAAGGCGGGCTGGCAACGAGCACGGCGTCGCTTCGTCGTTGCAAAAAAGCGTCGATCTGTGCCGATCCTTCGCACCGGAAGACCGAACACGTGCAGTAGAGCAGGCGGCCGCCGATGGCGAGTAGCGGCCACAGGGCGTCGAGCAGCGCTGCCTGCGTCGCCGCGAGCGCTTCGAGATCGCCGGGGCGGCGCAGCCAGCGGACGTCGGGATGGCGGCGGACGATGCCCGACGCGGTGCACGGCGCATCGAGCAGGATCGCCTCGAACGGCGTGCCGTCCCACCACGATTGCGGCAAGGCGGCGTCGGCGGCGCGCGTCGCCGCGGCAACGCCGACCCGGGCAAGCGTCTCGTCGACGCGGGCGAGCCGCTCGCCGTCGCGGTCGAGCGCGAGGAGGTCGAGGTCGGCGAGCTCGAGCAAGTGCGCGGCCTTGCCACCGGGCGCGGCACAGGCGTCGAGCACCCGCGCTCCTGCAGCCAGCGGCCTGGCGAGGAGGAGGGGCGCCGCGCGCTGGGCGGCGGCGTCCTGGACCGAGACGAGCCCTTCAGCGAAGCCGGGAAT
>DASXIP010000220.1:0-1605 GCA_036497875.1 Caldimonas sp. | reverse complement strand
CGCTCGAGCGCCGCCGGCTCGGCGGCGATGACGTGGTTGACGAGGAGAACGAGCCGCTCCATCACCGAGCGCTCGGCAAGCGCCTTCATCGCGTCGAGCATGGCCGGATTGTAGGCACGCACCCCTGCTCGTTCAGGGCGCGGCCCGGGGGCGAGGCGGCTAGCCGCGACCTGGCCACGCGCCGGTGGCGCCGCTTGCCCGACAATCGCTCGTTCCTGCCGCCCACCATGATCCTGCTCACCGGCGCCACCGGCTACATCGGCTCGCACACCTGGCTCGCGCTCGAGGCCGCGGGCTACCAGGTCGCCGGCATCGACGACTTCTCGAACAGCTCGCCCGAGGTGCTGCGCCGGCTCGCGGCGCTCGGCGCCGACGTCTCGCGCTTCGCCGCCGCCGACGTCCGCGACCGCGCCGCGCTCGACCGGCTGTTCGGCACCGGCAAGATCGAGGCGGTCGTCCATTTCGCGGCGCTGAAGGCGGTCGGCGAAAGCGTCGCCGAGCCGCTGCGCTACTACGCGGTCAATGTCGGCGGCCTCGTCGCGATCTGCGAAGCGATGCAGGCGCACGGCTGCAAGACGATCGTCTTCAGCTCGAGCGCGACGGTGTACGGCCAGCCCCGGCAGCTGCCGATCCGCGAGGACGCAGAGCTGTCGGCGACGAATCCATACGGCGCGACCAAGCTCGTCAGTGAGGGCATCCTGCGCGACCTCGAGCGCTCCGATCCGGCGTGGCGCATCGCGCTGCTGCGCTACTTCAACCCGGTCGGTGCGCACGAGAGCGGGACGATCGGCGAAGATCCGCGCGGCGCGCCGAACAACCTGATGCCGTACGTCGCGCAGGTCGCGGTCGGCAAGCGCGCGGTGCTACGCGTGTTCGGCAACGACTACGACACCCCTGACGGCACCGGCGTGCGCGACTACCTGCACGTCATGGACCTCGCCGAAGGCCACGTCGCCGCGCTGCGCCATCTGCTCGCCGGAGCGCACTCGCTGGTCGTCAATCTCGGCACCGGGCGCGGCACCAGCGTGCTCGAGATCGTGCAGGCGTTCGAGCGCGCGAGCGGCCGGCGCGTGCCATACGAGATCGTGCCGCGCCGGCCGGGCGACGTCGCCGCGTGCTACGCCGACCCGTCGCTCGCAACCCAGACGATCGGCTGGCGCGCGACGCGGGACCTCGACGCGATGTGCGCTGACGCCTGGCGCTGGCAGACCGCCAACCCGAGCGGGTACGGCGCCTGAAGTGGTCCGGGAGACCGCGCGGAGGCCTACAGCAGCGCCTGCTGCCGCGCCAGCCGCCAAGACGGCGCGCCGTCCTTCGCCGCGGCGAGCATCCAGAGCTCGCGAAACGGCACCGCGCCGCGCTCCGCCGATTCGCGAATGAGCCCCGAGAACTCGACGCTCGCCAGCCACGCCGCGCCGATCTCCTCGATGTCGAGCAACTCCGCGTGCAGCGTGACGACCTCGATGCGGCTGGCGCCGGCGCGGCTCGTCAGGACCGGCAGCAGCTCCTGCAGCATGTGCGGCGTCGTGAAGTGGCCGAGCGCCTGGAGGTCGCCGGCGTCCCACGCCGCCTGCAGGCCGAGGAAGCGCGCGCGTGCCGCTGCGA
>DASXIP010000219.1:0-2629 GCA_036497875.1 Caldimonas sp. | reverse complement strand
CTCGACGAGGTGACGCAGGGCGTCGACGGCGAAGCGCTGGCCCAGGACCGCCGCCGCCTGCAGGGCCGCCTTGTCGTGGCCGGCGAGACGGTCCATCCGGGTATGGACAAGCGCCTGGATCGACCCCGGCAGGCTCGCCTGCGTGGCTTCGCCGAGATCGAGCAGGAGCTGGAGCAGGAACAGCGGATTGCCCTCGGCGCGCTCGACGCAGCTCGCGACCAGCTTCGGCGCGATCGACGATGCGAGTTCGGCGAGGTGAAGTGCGTCCTCGCGGTCGAGCGGTGCGAGGTCGATGCCGAGCAGGGGTGCGCCGTGCAGCTGCGTTCGCCACGCGCCGGCGGTCGGGTCGCCGGCGAAGCGGGTTGTCATGACCAGCAGAAGTGGCTGGCGCGCGGCGCCGACGGCAAGCGCGGCGAGCCGCTCGAGGGTCCAGGCGTCGGCCCAGTGGATGTCCTCGACGACGACGAGCAGCGGTGCGGCCGCCGCGGCGTTCGCTATCAGCTCGCAGAGCGCGTCGATCGAGCCGCGCTCGCGCGCGGCGGTGTTCATTGCCGCGGCGAGGGCGCGCAGATCGGACGGCGGTGCGACATCGAGCAAGTCGTGCAGGAAGAGGCGCTGCTCGGCCGCGAGCGCGCGCTCGGCGACGGCGCACGCGATCGCCTTTCGGCGCATCTCGTCGGCGGCGGCCGCGGCGACCCCGAGCACGCTGCGGGCGACGCTTCGGACCGCATCGCGGCCGGTCTCCGAGCCGAAATCGAGCACCGCCGCGAAGTGGCACGAGAAGCCGAGCGACGCGGCGACGCTGCCGAACTCGGCGACCAGCCGTGACTTGCCGACGCCCGGGTCGCCGCGGACGACGACGACGCGGCTCCGCTTGCGCTCGAAGCAGGCCTCGGCGACGGCGCGGAATTCGCGCAACTCCTCGCCGCGGCCGACCAGCGGCGCTCCGCCTGCCGCCGGCGCCGCTCGCGGACCGCGGATCCGCACCGCCACGAGCGGCTGCTCCTTCCCCTTGACCTCAATCGCGGCGCCGGCCTCGCCCTCGAAGGCATCGGCCACTTGACGCCAGGTCGACTCGCTGACGACGATCTCGCCCGGCGCCGCGAGGCCACGCAGTCGCGCCGCGGTGTTCACCGCATCGCCGGTGAGTGCGTAGTCGCCGGCGCGGGCGTCGCTGCGGCGGACGACGACGAGGCCGGCGTTGATGCCGGTGTGCATTCGCAGCAACCGCGCTGGTCCCTCGGGCAAGGTTTGGACGAACTCGTCGACGGCACGGTGCAGTTCGAGCGCGGCGTTCACTGCGCTTCGGGCGTCGTGGAGGCGTGCCAGCGGCACGCCGAAGAGCGCCATGATCTCGTCGCCGACGAACTGGTTGACGGTGCCGCCGAGCCGCTCGACGCAGGCGGTCGCGTCGGCCTTGATTCGGGCCATCACCGCCTCGACGACCTCCGGGTCGAGCGCCTCGTTGAGCGCGGTGTAGCCCGAGAGGTCGGAAAACATCACCGTCGCGTGGCGCCGCTCGCCGTCGTCGGGGCTCGCGGCTCGTCCGGCTGCCTCGGTGCCGCACGCGCTGCAGAAGCGCTGCCCCTCGGCGAGCGTCGCGCCGCATTGGCGGCAGGCCTCCGCGAGTGCGCCGCCGCAGGCGCTGCAGAAGCGGGCGCCCGCAGGGTTGTCGGCTTGGCAGCGGGCGCAACGCATCGGCGCGGGGAAAAAGCGGCGGGGCCCCATCATCGGGCCCGGTCCGCTGACGGGCAAGGCCGGCTTGCGAAGGGGTCCTGCTCGGATTACAATCATTGGCTTTTCTCGCTCGGGCCAAGCCATGGCCGGGCGCGAAGCTTTCCCTTTGCGTTCGGCCGCGGTTGCGGCACGCGTCTTGAGAGGGCTTCACCAACACGAGTTCTTATGCCCACGATCAACCAGCTCGTTCGCCACGGCCGCGAGACCGAGACCGTCAAGTCGAAGTCGCCCGCGCTGCAAGGCGGCCCGCAGCGCCGCGGCGTCTGCACGCGCGTCTACACGACGACGCCGAAGAAGCCGAACTCGGCGCTCCGCAAGGTCGCCAAGGTGCGCCTGACGAACGGCTTCGAGATCATTTCGTACATCGGTGGCGAGGGCCACAACCTGCAGGAGCACAGCGTCGTGCTGGTGCGCGGCGGCCGGGTCAAGGACTTGCCCGGTGTGCGCTACCACATCGTGCGCGGCTCGCTCGACCTGCAAGGGGTGAAGGACCGCAAGCAATCGCGCTCCAAGTACGGAGCGAAGCGCCCGAAGAAGGCCTAGGCGCGACGGTCGGCCGCGCATGGGAGAGCTAGCGCGGCCGCCGGCCGCGCGCAGGTGGTCGGGCGAGAGCCCGGTCGAGTAAGTGAAGGGTCTCGTCGCCCTTCGCGAAGCGGGGCCGCTGGCCCGCTTCAACTGAAATCGTCAAGGAACAGCAATGCCGCGTCGTCGCGAAGTCCCCAAGCGGGACATCCTCCCCGATCCCAAGTTTGGATCGGTCGATCTCTCCAAGTTCATGAACGTGATCATGGAGTCGGGCAAGAAGGCCGTCGCCGAGCGCATCATCTACGGCGCGCTCGACCAGGTCGAGAAGAAGTCCGGCAAGGATCCGCTCGAGATCTTCATCGTCGCC
>DASXIP010000218.1:0-1878 GCA_036497875.1 Caldimonas sp. | reverse complement strand
CTCGACGAGGTGACGCAGGGCGTCGACGGCGAAGCGCTGGCCCAGGACCGCCGCCGCCTGCAGGGCCGCCTTGTCGTGGCCGGCGAGACGGTCCATCCGGGTATGGACAAGCGCCTGGATCGACCCCGGCAGGCTCGCCTGGGTGGCTTCGCCGAGATCGAGCAGGAGCTGGAGCAGGAACAGCGGATTGCCCTCGGCGCGCTCGACGCAGCTCGCGACCAGCTTCGGCGCGATCGACGATGCGAGTTCGGCGAGGTGAAGTGCGTCCTCGCGCTCGAGCGGTGCGAGGTCGATGCCGAGCAGGGGTGCGCCGTGCAGCTGCGTTCGCCACGCGCCGGCGGTCGGGTCGCCGGCGAAGCGGGTTGTCATGACCAGCAGGAGTGGCTGGCGCGCGGCGCCGACAGCAAGCGCGGCGAGCCGCTCGAGGGTCCAGGCGTCGGCCCAATGGATGTCCTCGACGACGACGAGCAGCGGTACGGCCGCCGCGGCGCTCGCTATCAGCTCGCAGAGCGCGTCGATCGAGCCGCGCTCGCGCGCGGCGGTGTTCATCGCCGCGGCGAGGGCGCGCAGATCGGACGGCGGTGCCACATCGAGCAAGTCGTGCAGGAAGAGGCGCTGCTCGGCCGCGAGCGCGCGCTCGGCGACGGCGCACGCGATCGCCTTTCGGCGCATCTCGTCGTCGGCGGCCGCAGCGACCCCGAGCACGCTGCGGGCGACGCTTCGGACCGCGTCGCGGCCGGTCTCCGAGCCGAAATCGAGCACCGCCGCGAAGTGGCACGAGACGCCGAGCGACGCGGCGACGCTGCCGAACTCGGCGACCAGCCGTGACTTGCCGACGCCCGGGTCGCCGCGGACGACGACGACGCGGCTCCGCTTGCGTTCGAAGCAGGCCTCGGCGACGGCGCGGAATTCGCGCAACTCCTCGTCGCGGCCGACCAGCGGTGCTCCGCCTGCCGCCGGCGCCGCTCGCGGACCGCGGATCCGCACCGCCACGAGCGGCTGCTCCTTCCCCTTGACCTCAGTCGCGGCGCCGGCCTCGCCCTCGAAGGCATCGGCCACTTGACGCCAGGTCGACTCGCTGACGACGATCTCGCCCGGTGCCGCGAGGCCACGCAGTCGCGCCGCGGTGTTCACCGCATCGCCGGTGAGTGCGTAATCGCCGGCGCGGGCGTCGCTGCGGCGGACGACGACGAGGCCGGCGTTGATTCCGGTGTGCATCCGCAGCGATCGCGCCGGTCCTTCTGGCAAGGTTTGGACGAACTCGTCGACGGCACGGTGCAATTCGAGGGCGGCGCTCACCGCGCTTCGGGCGTCGTGGCGGCGAGCCAGCGGTACGCCGAAGAGCGCCATGATCTCGTCGCCGACGAACTGGTTGACGGTGCCGCCGAGCCGCTCGACGCAGGCGGTCGCGTCGGCCTTGATCCGGGCCATCACCGCCTCGACGACCTCCGGGTCGAGCGCCTCGTTGAGCGCCGTGTAGCCCGAGAGATCGGAAAACATCACCGTCGCGTGGCGCCGCTCGCCGTCGTCGGGGCTCGCGCCTCGTCCGGCTACCTCGGTGCCGCACGCGCTGCAGAAGCGCTGCCCCTCGGCGAGCGTCGCGCCGCATTGGCGGCAGGCCTCGGCGAGCGCGCCGCCGCAGGCGCTGCAGAAGCGGGCGTCCCGAGGGTTGTCGGCTTGGCAGCGGGCGCAACGCATCGGCGCGGGGGAAAAAGCGGGGGGCCCCATCATCGGGCCCGGTCCGCTGACGGGCAAGGCCGGCTTGCGAAGGGGCCCTGCTCAGATTACAATCATCGGCTTTTCTCGCTCGGGCCAAGCCATGGCCGGGCGCGAAGCTTTCCCTTTGCGTTCGGCCGCGGTTGCGGCACGCGTCTTGAG
>DASXIP010000217.1:0-3288 GCA_036497875.1 Caldimonas sp. | reverse complement strand
CGCGCCGAGCTCGGCGACCGCGCCGGCGCGCGTGTCGCGAGCCGTGCCGGCGCAGCCGGCCAGCAACAGCGCGAGCGCGACGCTGAAGGTGCGCCGGTTGTGCGTCGCGGCGGCAGCGTCCAGGATTCAGCCCGTCTTCTTTGCCTCGTCGAGACGACGCTCGAGCTCGGCGATGAGCGCGCGCGCCTCGTCGGCCTCCGGGATCGGCCGGCCGCTGTCGCGCCACTCGACCGCCGACTTGAAACCCTCGAGCTGCGCCTGGCGGCGAAACCACAGGCCCTCGGGGTTGTGGCGCGTGACGCCGTCGAAGACGGTCGCCAGGGTTTGCGCCTGCTCGAGCCCCGCCGTCAGCATGACGTTGTTGACGACGAGCTTGTGCATCGCGAGGTGCGAGCGCGGCACCGCGGCGATTCGGCGGGCGAGCCGATCGGTCGCAGCGTCGAGCTCGGCGGCCGGGACGGCGATGTTGGCGAGGCCCCATTCGGCTGCGGTCGTGCCGCTGATGAGGTCACCGGTGAACATCATCTGCTTGGCGCGTGCCGGGCCGAGGCGAAAGGTCCACATCGCCGTCGTCGGACAGCCCCAGACGCGGGTCGGCATGTAGCCGATCTGCGCATCGTCGGCCATCACGAGGAGATCGCAGCAGAGCGCGATGTCGCTGCCGCCGGCGACGGCGTAGCCGTGCACCTTGGCGATCGTCGGCTTCCTCGAGCGCCAGAGCGCCATGAAATCCTCGGTGTAGCGCTTCATGACGGCGTAGTCGACCATCGAGTCCCACGGCTGCTTCTCCTGCTTCAGCGGGTGATCGACCAGGCCGCGCGAGCTCTCCTCGGCGAGCGCGACGAGGTCGTAGCCGGCGCAGAACGCCCGCCCCTCGCCCTCGACGACGATGACGTGGACATCGTCGTCCGCCTCGGCCCATTCGACCGCGGCGCGGATCTCGCCCGGCATGCTGGCGTCGATCGCGTTCAGCCGCTCGGGCCGGTTCAGACGCAGGCGGGCGATCCGCGGCTCGTCGGCATCGTGGGCGATGCCGAGGCTGCTGAAGACGGGCATCGCGGCTGCGCGGTCAGTTCGTGGCGAAACAGTAGATGCGCGAGTCGCTGCCGGTCATCTTCAGAGCATCGATGCTGCAGCCGCGCGACTGGTGCGACGAGTTCCACGACTTCGCGGGGACGCTGTCGTCGAGGCCGGTGCGGTCGGAGTGGCCGAGCATCGCCGCACCTTCGCCGCTCTTGGTCCAGTTGCCGCAGGTCGTGTCGACGCTGCCGGCGATCGCCGTGCCGTCGGGCTGCGAGCCAGTGAGGATGTCGTGCATGTTGGGCGTGTCGCCGCGGCCGTTGACGACGTCGCCCTTCTCGGTCAGCGCGGTCTGCTTGCTGAGGTTGTTGTTGCCGTGCAGTTCGGTCACATTGTTCGCGACGACGACGCCCTTGGCGTTGCGCCACGGCCCGGAGCCGATGCGGTCGCGTGCATTGACCACCGGACCGCCAGACCCTGCCTGCGTGCTGAGGTAGGCGTGCCAGGTGTGGTTGCCAGCGCCGGCCGCGCTGGCGAGCGTCGTGCAGAGCTGGTCCGCTCCAGCGAGGCCACCGAGGTCGCCGCCGCGCCCCGAGCCTCTGCTCGAGACGAAGAATGTCATTCCCGACGACGAGCCCGACGACATCGCCGACGACGAGCCCGACGACATCATGCCGTCGGCGCAGGCGGCGAGCAGCAATGCCGTCGCGGCGAGCGCCGAGACGTGAACGAGTGACGAGGAGGGGGTCGAGATCTTCATGGGAATCCTTCTGGTTGCATGCCGTCCGGCGCGCGCGCCACGCCGCGAAGAACCGGGCCAGACTAGTTGAAACGTTGCCCGCCTTCAAGCGGCGTTGCCCGGGTCTCGGGCTCGCGCGCCACGGCGCGATCGCGGCCGCCGTGCCATCCTTGCGGATGCCCTCGCGACGGTCGCTCCTCGCCTTGCTGATCGCGTCGCGCTGCGGCACGGCGTTTGCCATCGAAGCGCCCGCGTCACCAACGAGGTCGCTCGCCTTTCCTGCCGATTTCGGCGCGCACCCGGCGTCGCGGACCGAATGGTGGTACGTGACCGGCGCGCTCGACTCGGGCCAGCGCACGTGGGGCTTCCAAGTCACGTTCTTTCGCGTGCCGACGTCGCTCGGCGGCGCCGAGACGAGCCGTTTCAAGGCGAAGCAACTGCTGTTCGCGCATGCCGCCGTCAGCGACGTCGCCGAGGCACGCCTGCGCCACGATCAGCGCATCGCACGTGCCGGCTTCGGCATTGCCGAGGCGAGCACCGCTGACACCGCGGTCGTCCTCGACGGCTGGCGATTGACCCGCGACGGTGCCGGCGGGTCGAGCCGCTACACCGCGCAGGCGACGAGCGAGAGCGCCGGGTTCGCGGTCGACCTGGTTCTCGCTGCGGCCGAGCCCGTGATGCTCCAGGGCGACTCTGGCTGGTCCCGCAAGGGTCCCGGCGTCGAGCAATTCAGCCGCTACTACAGCGAGCCGCAACTGGCGGCGCGCGGCAGGCTCGCGATCGACGGCCGCTCGTTCGCTGTCGAGGGCCGCGCGTGGCTGGACCACGAGTGGAGCGACGCCTATCTCGATCCGCAGGCGACCGGTTGGGACTGGATCGGGATGAACCTCGACGACGGCGGCGCGCTGATGGCGTTTCGCATCCGCCGCAGCGATGGCAGCACGCTCTGGAGCGGCGGCAGCTACCGGCCGCGCGGCGGCAGCGTTCGCTCGTTCGCGGCCGGCGAGGTCGTCTTTGCGCCCGGGCGGACGTGGACGAGCACGGCGACCCGGGCGCGCTATCCGGTCGAATGGCAGGTCGCGACGCCGATCGGAAGCTTCGGCGTTCGCGCGCTGTTCGACGACCAGGAGCTCGACAGCCGAGCGAGCACCGGGACGATCTATTGGGAAGGGCTCTCGCTCTTCGTCGACGCCGGCGGCCGCCGCGTCGGCCGCGGCTACCTCGAGATGACCGGATACGCGGCGCGCCTGGTCCTGTGACGCTCGGCGTGATCAGTGCGCGCCGGCGGCGGCGACGGCGGCGTTCTTCGCCGGCTTGGCGGCCCAGACGAATACGAGCAGGAGAACGAACACGATCGCCGAGACGAAGAAGAGATCGTCGACGGCGAGCGTGTACGCCTGCTGGTCGATCATGCGGTTGATCGTCGCCATCGCCTGCGCAGAGTCGTAGCCGGCGGCGCCGAGTTGGGCGATCGCCGAGGTCGCCGCGCCGTTGGCGCTGTTGATGTGCTCGGCCAGCTCGGCGTGGTG
>DASXIP010000216.1:0-2934 GCA_036497875.1 Caldimonas sp. | reverse complement strand
GGTGCAGATGCCGTCCGCGGCGCAGACGCACGACTACAGCAGCCTGTCGACGCCGAGCGTCTGGCGCAACGGTCGGACGGCGGCGGCGAAGGTTGATGCGCTGGCCAGCAACGGCATGGACGAGATCGAGATCCCGGCCTTTCTGCGCAAGCAGGCGGACTGAGGGCGAGGAGGCGGCGATGTCGCGGACCCAGCGCCGGCACGCGGGGGGCGCGCCATCGCCGACAATCGGCGCCATGCTCGCCCAACGCACGATCAAGTCGATGACGCGCGCCGTCGGCGTCGGCGTCCACGGCGGCCAGAAGGTCGAGCTGACGCTGCGGCCGGCGGCGGCCGACGCCGGCATCGTCTTTCGGCGGGTCGACCTGCCGAGGCCCGTCTCGATCGCGGCCAACGCGTTCAACGTTTGCGACACGCGGATGGCGACCACGCTCTCGGCCGATGGCACGCCGGCGGGCCCGAAGGTGAAGACGGTCGAGCACCTGCTGTCGGCGTGCTCGGGGCTCGGCCTCGACAACCTGGTCGTCGACATCACCGCCGAGGAGGTGCCGATCCTCGACGGCTCGGCAGCGTCGTTCGTCTTCCTGCTGCAAAGCGCCGGCATCGCGCTGCAGGCGGCGCCGAAGCGGTTCCTCCGCGTGCTGCGAGCGGTCGAAGTGCACGAGGGCGAGGGGTCGGATCGGAAATGGGCGCGCCTTGAGCCGCACGAGGGCTACACGCTAGGCTTCGAGATCGAGTTCGACCACCCGGTCGTGAGCGAGACCGGCCAACGATTCGTCTTCGACATGGGCTCGGGCAGGTACAAGAACGAGATCGCGCGCGCGCGCACGTTCGGCTTCACCAAGGACGTCGAGATGATGCGTTCGCGCGGCCTCGCGCTCGGCGGCAGCCTCGACAACGCGGTCGTCGTCGACGAGTTCAAGGTGCTTAACAGCGATGGCCTTCGCTACGACGATGAATTCGTCAAGCACAAGATCCTCGATGCGATCGGCGATCTCGTGCTCGCCGGCCACCCGCTGCTCGCCGCCTACCGTGCGTTCAAGTCCGGCCATGCGCTCAACAACCGCCTCGTGCGCGCGCTGATGGGCGATCGCTCGGCCTGGCAGATCATCACCTTCGAAGACGAGGCCGAGGCGCCGCCGGGCCTCGCCGAGCTCGCTCCGGCGTGGTGAGCCACCGTCGTGGCGCAGCCGCACGTCCGCCTGCGGAGCGGGAGCCGGCGCGATGATCGCGACGGTCCTGCGCTGGATCGTCGGCGTCATCGCTGCCTTGTTGGCGTTCGGCGCGCTGGCAGGCCTCGCGATTTCGGTCGCGTTCGAGAACGAGGTCTGGCGCCAGCGCACGCGGCGGCTGCGCGCCTGGCTCTGGGTGATTGCGCTCGCCTGGTTCAACGCCGAGGTCTGGGCGCGCGTCGTCTACACCATCGTCACCTGGCGCTGAGCGGAGCGACGTCGAGGCCGAGGAAAGCGAGCACCGCCGGCAGGTGGGCATCGAAATCGCTCAGCGCGTGATCGCTGCCGTCGACGATGCGCAGTTGGCTGCCCGCGTAGCGGGCGCGCATTTCCTGCCATGACAGCACCTCGTCGCCGGTGGCGATGACGGCCAGGGTGCGGTCCCGGTCGGCGAGCACGGCCGGCGGCGCGAGCGCGCGCAGCTCGTCGACGTACTCGGCGCGAAAGGCGAACGGCTCGTCGCTGTGCCACGCGGTGGTCGTGCCGATCGCGCTCGCGAGGTCGCGGGCCGGGTCGACTGCCGGGTTGAGAAGCACGGCCCGGCAGCGGCGCCGCTCGGCGACGATGGTTGCGTAGAAGCCGCCGAGCGAGCTGCCGATGACGCCCATCCGCTCGCTCGGCCAGGCGGCGGTGCCCGAGCAGATGTCGCGCATCGCCGCCGCCGGCGACGCCGCGAGCTGCGGGCACCACCAGACGACGTCGGGCCGGTGCGCCGCGATCCAGGCGCCGACCTTCTTCGCCTTCGTCGATAGCGGCGACGAGCGGAAGCCATGCAGGTAGAGCAGGTGCGTGATCGGTGCCGCGCCCGTCGCGGCATCGGCGTCGCTCATGCCGCGGCGCGGCCGGGCAGCGCGAGCGCGTCGAGGAGCTGGGCGTGGATGCCGCCGAAGCCGCCGTTGCTCATGCAGAGGATATGGTCGCCGGATCGCGCCGCCGCGACGATGCGCGCGACGAGATCCGGGATCGTCGGCACGACGACCGCGCGCGCGCCCATCGGCCCGAGCGCTTGCGCGGCGTCCCAGGACAGGCCGCCTGAGTGGCAGAAGGCGAGATCGGCCTCTTCGAGCGCCCACGGCAGCTGCGCCTTCATCGAGCCGAGCTTCATCGTGTTCGAGCGCGGCTCGAAGGTGGCCAGGATGCGCGCGTTGCCGACCTTGCGGCGAAGCCCGTCGATCGTCGTCCGCATCGCGGTCGGATGGTGCGCGAAATCGTCGTACACGGCGATGCCGCCGATCGTGCCGCGCAGCTCGAGCCGGCGCCGAACGTTGCGGAACTCGCCGAGCGCGCGCGCCGATCCATCGGGCGCGACGCCGACATGCTCGGCGGCGGCGATCGCGGCGAGCGCGTTGAGCTGGTTGTGCTCGCCGAGGAGCGGCCACTCGACGCGGGCGATCTTGAGGCCACCGCGCAGGACGTCGAAGGCGTGCGGCTCGCCGCGCGCGCGCAGCATGCCGGGCGCTTCCTTGCGCGCTCCGAAGCGCTGCACATCGCTCCAGCAGCCCATCGCGAGGACGCGCTGCAGCGCCTCGTCGCGGGCGTTGACGACGAGCCTGCCATGCGCCGGCACGGTGCGCACGAGATGGTGGAACTGGCGCTCGATCGCGGCGAGGTCGTCGAAGATGTCGGCGTGGTCGAACTCGAGGTTGTTGAGGATCGCGGTGCGCGGCCGGTAGTGGACGAACTTGCTGCGCTTGTCGAAGAA
>DASXIP010000215.1:0-3229 GCA_036497875.1 Caldimonas sp. | reverse complement strand
GCGAACTCGCGGCGCATCCGGAGACCGACACCGTGATGGCGGCGATCGTCGGCGCTGCCGGGCTGGCGCCGTGCCTGGCTGCGGCCGCTGCAGGCAAGCGCCTGTTGCTCGCCAACAAGGAAGCGCTCGTCGTCGGCGGTGCGCTCTTCATGCGCACGGTTGCACATGGCGGCGCGACGCTGCTGCCGATCGACAGCGAGCACTCGGCGATTTACCAGTGCCTGCCTGAGGACCGCTCGCAGTGGCATGCGCGCGTCGCGCGGATCGTTCTCACAGCATCGGGCGGCCCGTTCCGCGGCCGCGAGCCGGCATCGCTCGCCGACGTCACTCCCGAGCAGGCGTGCGCGCACCCGAACTGGGTCATGGGCCGCAAGATCTCGGTCGACTCGGCGACGATGATGAACAAGGCGCTCGAGGTGATCGAGGCGCACTTCCTGTTCGACCTCGCACCGGAGCAGATCGAGGTCGTCATCCATCCACAGAGCATCATCCACTCGATGGTCGTCTGCCGCGACCAATCGGTGCTCGCGCAACTCGGCACACCGGACATGCGGGTGCCGATCGCCTACGGCCTCGCCTGGCCCGAGCGGATCGCATCCGGCGCCGAGACCCTCGACTGGCGAACCCTCGCCGCGCTGACGTTCGAGCCCGCCGACCTGCGCCTCTATCCGAGCCTGGGGCTGGCGTGGGACGCACTGCGCGCGGCCGCCGGCGCGACGACGGTGCTGAACGCTGCCAACGAGGAGGCGGTCGCGGCGTTCCTCGCCGGAACCATTCGCTTCGACCGGATTCACATGGTCAACTGCCGCACCGTCGAGGCGCTGGCGCCAGCGCCAGGCGCGGCCGATTCGCTCGAGTCCTTGCTCGCCCTCGATCAGGAGGCGCGCCGACGGGCAGCCGAGATCCTGAAAGGCTTCGCCCGATGAAGGTCGCCGTCCCGAGCTCGCCGCTGCTGTCGCGGGGCACGCCAGCCGAGTCGCGATGATGGTCACCATCCTCGCCTTCTTCCTGACGCTCGGCGTCCTCATCGTCGTTCACGAGTACGGCCACTACCGCGTCGCGGTGGCCTGCGGCGTCAAGGTTCTGCGCTTCTCGATCGGCTTCGGCCGGGTCCTCTGGCGCCGGCAACCGCGCCCCGAGAGTACCGAGTTCGTCGTCTGCGTGCTGCCGTTCGGCGGCTACGTGCGCATGCTCGACGAGCGCGAGGGCGAGGTGGCGACGAGCGAGCTCGACCGCGCCTTCAACCGCAAGCCGCTCTGGCAGCGCGCCCTGATCGTCGCCGCAGGCCCGATCGCCAACCTGCTGCTGGCCGTGGTGCTGTACTCGGCGGCGCACTGGATCGGCGTCGAGGAGCCGAAGGCCGTGATCGGACCGCCGGCCGCCGGCAGCATCGTCGAGCGCGCCGGCATGCGCGCCGGCGACTGGGTGCGTGCCTGGTCGCAGGAGGGCGCCGACTGGCAGGACGTGCGCTCGCTCACCGATCTGCGCTGGCAGGCGACGCAGGCGATGCTGCACGGCGAGGACCTCGACCTGCTCGTCAGCGCGCACGATGGCCGCGGCCAGCGCCGTGTCCATCTCGCGCTTGCATCGCTAGGCAGCGCCGACGTCGATGTCAAGACGATGCAGCGGATCGGCCTCGGCAACGCGTGGAGCGAGCCGGTGCTTGGTGAGGTCAAGGCCGGCGGCGCCGGCGCGGCGTCAGGCCTGAAGCAGGGCGACCGCATCGTCGCCATCGACGGCGTGCCGATCGACGACGCGAGCCGGGCGCGCGACGCGATCCGCGCCAGCGGCAAGAGCGGCACGGCACAACCGATGCGCTGGCGAATCGAGCGCGGCGGGACGCGGATGGAACTCGTCGTCACGCCGCAGATCGCGGTCGACGGCGGCAGCCGGGTCGGCCGGCTCGAGCTGTATCCGGGTCAGCCGCCGGAGATGGCATCGGTGCGCTACGGCCCGATCGAGGGGCTGACGAGCGCGCTGACGCAGACCTGGCAGATGTCGACGCTAACGCTGAAGATGCTCGGCAAGATGATCATCGGCCAGGCGTCGTTGAAGAACCTGAGCGGCCCGGTGACGATCGCCGACTACGCCGGCCAGTCGGTGCGGCTCGGCCTCGCCTACTACCTGGGCTTTCTCGCCGTCGTCAGCGTCAGCCTCGGCGTTCTCAACCTGCTGCCGCTGCCCGTCCTCGACGGTGGGCACCTCATGTATTATCTTTTCGAGGCTGTGACGGGACGTCAGGTCTCCGACCTGTGGCTCGACAGGCTGCAGCGCGGCGGGGTTGCCATCATGCTGATGATGATGTCCCTGGCGCTCTACAACGACATGGCCCGCCTGCTGGGTCTGCAATGACCGACGGCATGCCCTTTCTCGTTCCCCGCGCCCACCCTATCGCACGTTCGCTTTCCCGTCCGCGTCTTCGCGGGCTGTCTCCGCTCTCGGTCGCCGTCGCGATTGCGCTGCACGTCGGGTCGGCGCTCGCCGTCGAGCCGTTCGTGCTGAAGGACATCCGGGTCGAGGGCCTGCAGCGTTCCGACGCCGGCACCGTCTTCGCCGCGCTGCCGTTTCGGATCGGCGACACCTACACCGACGAGAAGGGCTCGGCGGCGCTGCGCGCGCTGTTCGCGACCGGCCTCTTCAAGGACGTCCGGATCGACATCGAGAACGGCGTCGCCGTCGTCATCGTCGAGGAACGGCCGGTCATCGCCAACATCGACTTCGTCGGCCTGCACGAGTTCGAGAAGGACGCGCTCGTCAAGTCGCTGAAGGACTTCGGCATCGGCGAGGGGCTGCCGTTCGACAAGGCGCTCGCCGACCGCGCGGAGCAGGAGCTGAAGCGCCAGTACCTGACAAAGAGCCTGTACGGCGCCGAGGTCGTCACGACGGTGACGCCGCAAGAGCGCAACCGCGTCAACGTGACGTTCACCGTCACCGAGGGAGCGCCGGCGAAGATCCGCGAGATCCGCATCGTCGGCAACCACGCCTTCTCGGAGCGGACGCTGAAAGGCCAGTTCGAGCTCAATGACGGCGGCTGGCTGAACTTCTATCTGAAGGGCGACCGCTACTCGCGCGCCAAGCTCAACGCCGACCTGGAGACGCTGCGCGCGTACTACCAGAACCGCGGCTATCTCGAGATGGAGGTCGAGTCGACCCAGGTGACGATCTCGCCCGACAAGCAGGACATCACGATCACGATCAACGTCAAGGAAGGCCAGCCGTACACGGTCAC
>DASXIP010000214.1:0-1888 GCA_036497875.1 Caldimonas sp. | reverse complement strand
GAACCAGCCGCGCTGGGCGCCGTTGTGGCGAAGCGCGCCTTTGACCGGCGGCAGCACCGCGACCTGACGGACGAGCGCGCGGATGCTCTCGGCACCGGTCTTCTGCCGCATGCTGCCGATCTGGCTGCGGATCGTCGAGATTGCGACGCCGAGCTCGACCGCTGCCTGTGCCGGCGGAATGCCGTTGCAGAGCGCGACGAGAACCCGAGTTTCGGCGGCGGTCAGGCCGTAGCTGCGCGCGACGCCCTGGACCGAGAGCGACTCGCAGACGGTGCGCTTGCCGAGGACGACGAGCACCGCGCGCGGCCCGGAGTCGGCGGCCTCGAGCGGCACGACCGAGACGCTGGCGCGCTCGGCGTCCTTGCCGAGCGTGAGCAACCGGCGCAGGCCACGCAGCGACGCGTCGCTCACCGCCTCGTGCAGGGCCGCGACATCGCGCGCAAGACGGGCGCGCAACTCGTTGCCGAGCAGCTGCAGCGGGTGCTTGTCGTCGAGCTCGACGCGCGCCGCGTCGTTGATGTGGACGACGTGGGCGCCGTCGAAGAGGAGAACGATGCCGTAGTCGAGCTCGTCGAGCGCCGCTGCCAGCCAGTGCCAGGCAGCCGTCGGGACGCTTTCGCTGGCGGATGCCTCGCCGCGCCGGCTGGCGAAGGCGATCGCGGAAACGGAGGGGAACGGCGCGCGATGCGTCGAAGCGGTGGCGGCGTGGGCGGACGGGAACATCGCTCTCTCCTTGATGGTGGCGAGCCGCAGCTCGTGACATGCCAAAGGTTAGAAGCGCGCGTCGCGCCTGTAAGCTGAAGAAGTCGACGCACCGCTGTGACTTATTCACATCGGCGGGAGAGAATCCGCGCATGCGCTCTCCGCCGGTCACCACCGACGTCCTCGACTTCGACCTGCTGCGCGAGATTGCGCGCCAGGGCGGCGTGCGCGCGTATCCGGCCAACGCCGTGCTGATCAACGAGGGCGACACGTCGGATTCGCTCTTCATCGTCCTGAGCGGGCGGGTCAAGGTCTATTCGAACAACGCCGACGGCAAGGAGATCGTCATCACGACCCACGGCGCCGGCGGCTACGTCGGCGAGCTCGCGCTCGACGGCGGCGTGCGCAGCGCCTCGGTGATGACGCTCGAGCCGACGACTTGCTCGGTCGTGAGCGGAGCGAACCTGCGCGAGTTCGTCGCTGCCCACCCGGACTTCGCATCGCACCTCATCCTGAAGCTCATCCGCTCGGTGCGGCAGGCGACCGAGAGCGTCAAGAGCCTCGCCCTCGAGGACGTCTACGAGCGGGTCGTTCGCCTCCTCAACGACATCTCCGATGCCGTCGATGGCGGTAAGCGCAGCGTTCGCGAGCGGTTGACGCAGCAGGACATCGCCGACCGGGTCGGCGCGTCGCGCGAAATGGTGAGCCGGATCTTCAAGGACCTCACCGCCGGCGGCTACCTCGAGGTCTCGAGCGGCCGCATCGTCATCGCCAGGAAGCCTCCTGCCGCCTGGTGAGGCGGGCCGGCGACGCGCGCCGACGGCGTGAATATGTCGCCTTCGTAGCGCGCAATGCGGCGCTGAGCGTTACCCGCGCGATTCCTAGAGTGTGCGCACGTCGTGGCAGGTGCTGCGACGCACTTGGGGAATCGAATGGGTAAATCCAGGTTTCGCTCGGCACTCGATCAAGCGCTGTTCGTCCTGTTGATCATGGTCGGTGCGACAGCGTCGGTGGTGGTCGACGTGCGCTCGGTCGCGAGCGCGATGGCAGCGGGCAAGCTCAACCTCGGTGCCACGGCGGTTGCCGCGCCGGCGCCGCTGCCGCCTGCGGCCGTCGCCTCGGCGGCGCAGCGCAGGCACGGCGACACGCTCGTCGCGCGGGGCGCGCGCTGAGCGTCAGGCCAGGA
>DASXIP010000213.1:0-2304 GCA_036497875.1 Caldimonas sp. | reverse complement strand
GCAATGTAGTGGCGCGCAAGGTCGGGGGGCTGCGGCGAGTCGAGCAGCGCGCAGCTCATCCGCAAGGCGTCGGCTGCGAGGTCGGCGAGTCGGCCGGCACGGCTCTTCGCGAGCGCCGTCGTCACCCAGGTGCGGACGACCACGGGCCGCTGCATCCACGACAAGGTCTGCATCCTGGCGAGCGCCTCCACCATCGCCTCGGCTTTCGGCGGCTGCCACGGCGGAATCTCGGCGAAGGCGGGAAAGGTCGCCATCACGGCCTCGTACCACCCCTGGCCCTCGGGCGAATCTGGCCGCTCGCCGGGGACCATGCGCGATAGGAACGCGGTGTATTCGGCGACGCTCAACACATCGGACTCGAGCCATTCGGCCTCCTCGGCGTGCGGCTCGGGCCGCGCCGCGAGCGGTCCGACCTCGCCGAGCCCGCGTCGCATCGTCAGCCAGTGCAGGCGGTCGATCGGCCGGGCGACGCCACGCGCGCCCATGACGCGTCGCGTCGCCAGCAGCAACTCCTGGCGGGCGGCGAGCGGCTGCGGCGCCATGCGCGCCAGCAGCAGCTCGAACCACGGCAGGCGCGCCGCCCCCGACAGGTTCGCGGCATGCTCGCGCAGCGCTTCGGCATCCGGCGCCACGCCCGCGTCGACCTGCCACGCCCGCAGCGCCCGCTTGCTGCCGCGCGGCAACAGCAGCGCGAGCAGGACGGCGTGCAGTTCGCCTGCACCGTGCACGTGCCGGAGCCGCTCGGCGGCATCGCGCTCGGAGGCGGCTGCGGCGGCGTGCGGGTCGTTCATGGTCGATCAGAACGCGGCGGCGCTGCGGAAGCTGAACAGCCGTGCGACGAGGACGGTCGGGAACTGGCGCACGCCTTCGTTGTAGGCGGCGACGGCGGCATTGAAGTCGGCGCGCGCGAACACGAGAGCGGTGTCGCTCGTCGCGAGCTGCGCGTTGAGTTCGGGCAGGTCGGCGCCGGGCAGCGCCTGCACCGGCAGGCGCGCGCGTGCATCGGCGAGGATGTCCTCGGCGACGCGCAGGCTCGTCACCGCGCCCGCGACGCCCGGCCGCGTGCGAGCGTGCTCGCGCGCGGTGTTGGCTTGGGCGCAGGCGGCGCGCAGCGACTCGAGACGCGGGCCGGCGGTAACAAGCGCGGTTGACAGCAGCTCGAGCTGGCGCTCGAGGAGCGCCTGGCGTTGGCGGAAGCGCTCGTCGACAGCGGCGAAGCGTGCGATCAGGTCGCTGCGAAGCTGCACCAGGCGGTTGTAGGCGCCGACGATCCAGAACACGATGACCGCCGCGATCGCGGTCGCGGTGCCCTGGGTCGTCGTCATCGCGTCACCGCGGCGCGCGCCGATCAACTCGCGAGCCAGCTCTGGTAGCCCTTGCCGCGCAGATCGCACGACGGACACATGCCGCAGCCGTAGCCCCACTCGTGGCGGTGCTCACGGTCGCCGAGGTAGCACGAATGGGTGTGCTCGACGACGAGGTCGATCAGCGGCTCGCCGCCGAGCTTCTCGGTCATCGCCCAGGTCTCGGTCTTGTCGAGCCACATCAGCGGCGTATCGATCATCATCGCCGTGTCCATACCGAGGCTGAGCGCGACCTGGAGCGACTTCAGCGCGTTGTCGCGGCAATCCGGATACGCCGAGAAGTCGGTCTCGCACATGCCGCCGACGAGCACCGACAGGCCGCGCCGGTCGGCGACGGTCGCCGCAAAAGTGAAGAAGAGGAGGTTGCGGCCGGGAACGAAGCTGTTCGCCAGGCCACCGGCGCTCATCTCGCTCTCGCGCTCCGCAGTCGGTGCGGTGCCGCCGATCTGGTCGAGCAGCGAGAGATCGAGCACATGGTCTTCGCCGAGCCGCGCCGCCCAGCGGGCGAACTGGCGGCGCAGCTGCGTGCGCACGCTGTGCCGGCTTTCGCGCTCGTGCGGATGGCGCGCGCCGCTGTCGAAGCCGATCGTCTCGACATGCGCATAGCGGTCGAGCGCGTAAGCGAGGCAGACGGTCGAGTCCTGGCCGCCCGAGAACAGGACGAGGGCGCCGCGCGGGTCAGGACGGGTCGACGTCGCCACGCACCTCTCCCTGGCCGAGAACGATCCACTTCAGCGAGGTCAGCCCTTCGAGGCCGACCGGGCCGCGCGCGTGCAACTTGTCGGTCGAGATGCCGATTTCGGCGCCGAGGCCGTATTCGAAGCCGTCGGCAAAGCGCGTCGACGCGTTGACCATCACGCTCGCCGAGTCGACCTCGCGCAGGAAGCGCATCGCGGTCGCGTGCGAATCGGTGACGATCGCGTCGGTGTGGTGCGAGCCG
>DASXIP010000212.1:0-1540 GCA_036497875.1 Caldimonas sp. | reverse complement strand
CTGGCCGAAGAGGATCGACGGCCTCGGCGATTTCGTCGAGACACCGGCGCTGAGCGCCGACGAGAAGCTCGTTAACTTCCACCGCAAGGTCGGCGCCGGCTTTCGCATCTTCGCCGTCGCTGCGCCTTAGCACTGCCCTGGGGCGATTCGCGACCGTCCATCGAAGTGCGCGGTTGCAACGCGCGCTCGTGAACGACTCCTCGCGCCATTGCGCGGCCGCCGAGCGCCGTGGTTTTCCGCACGCAGGCGATCGCACGCGCGGCAGCTGGGTACCGAGAATCCGCCGGCGTCGCGAAGGATCGCGTCGCACAACACGTCGACAAGAAAGAAGGAACTCATGTTACGCACCTCGTCTCTGTTCGGTCCGGTCAACAGCGGCTTCGTCCCGTTCGCTTCGGGGGCGCCTGTCGACGCACCTGCCGAGCTCGACCATGACGACACCGCGAGCGCCGAGGCGGAGGCGGCCGAGGTCGTTGCCCGCGCGGCGGCTGTCGGGGCGCCGATGCACGCCGACATCGCGCCCTGGGTGCCGGCGAGCTCGGCGCGAATCCGCATCGTCGAGGCCGCCGTCGTCGTCGCGATCTGCGCGTATTTCGGCTTGGGACTGGTGACGGCGTTCGCCGGCTTCTGACTGCGGCGGCCGATCGCCCTGCCGCGGGCAGGCCCGAACGAAGCCGGCGGGCGCGGCGCGCGACCTGCCGCTACCGTGTCGACGTCTTGCGACCCGATCGATCGTCAATGCTCGTCGTCTGCCCGCAGTGCAACGCTGCCAACCGTCTCGCCGCCGAGCGCACCGGCGACGATCCCGTGTGCGGCAAATGCGGCGCGCCGCTCCTCGCTGGCGCGCCGATCGCGCTCGACGACTCGCGCTTCGAGCGCTTCGTGTCGCGGAGCGCGTTGCCGGTGATCGTCGACTTCTGGGCGACATGGTGCGGCCCGTGTCGGGCGATGGCGCCCCAATTCGAGCAGGCGGCGCGCGAACTCAAGGGCGACGCGGTGCTCGCCAAGGTCGACAGCGACGCCAACCCGACGCTGTCGTCACGATTCCAGATCCGCAGCATTCCGACGATGGTGCTGTTGCGAAACGGCGTTGAAGTCAAGCGCCAGTCGGGGGCGCTGCAGGCCGCGCAGATCGTCGCCTGGGCGAAGGGCTGAGGCACGCCGACGCCGCTTGCGCCCCGCCCAGCCCTAGCGTCTGCCCCGATGACCGGCTCGGGCACGCGTCGCGACAATGCGCGACGACCACCCGGGGCACTCCATACATGGCAGCGATCGGATTCATCGGCGCATCAGGTTTGATGGGCCACGGCATGGCCAAGAACCTGCTCGCCAAGGGGCACAGCCTCGGCTTGACGATCCACCGCAACCGCGAGCGCGTCGCCGACCTGATTGCCGCCGGCGCCGTGCAGCGCAAGAGCCCTGCCGAGCTCGCAGCGACGAGCGAGATCGTCTTCCTCTGCGTCACCGGCTCGCCGCAGGTCGAGGCTTCGCTCACCGGCAACGACGGCGTTCTCGCCGGCGCCCGTCGCGGCCTCGTCGT
>DASXIP010000211.1:0-2472 GCA_036497875.1 Caldimonas sp. | reverse complement strand
TCGGTGAGCGCCTCCAGGATCTCGTTCGACGAGATCGTGAACGAGCGCGGCACGCCTTCCGAAAGGTTGCGCCCCTTGACCTCGATCTCCTTGACCTCGGAGCCGGGGAACGCCGAGCCGATCGTCTTCTTGATCATCTCGGCGGTCGGCTCGCCGATCAGCATGCCGTAGTTGCGCCGGATGTAGTTGATGACCGCTTCGTCGAACTTGTCGCCGCCGACCCGCACCGAGCCCTTGTAGACCATGCCGCCGAGCGAGATCACGCCGACCTCGGTCGTGCCGCCGCCGACGTCGACGACCATCGAGCCGCTCGCTTCCGAGACCGGCAGGCCGGCGCCGATCGCCGCCGCCATCGGCTCCTCGATCAGGTAGACATCGCTCGCGCCGGCGCCGAGCGCCGACTCGCGGATCGCGCGCCGCTCGACCTGGGTCGAGCCGCAGGGCACGCAGATGATGATCCTCGGGCTCGGCCTCAGGACCGAGCGCGGATGGACCATCTTGATGAACTGCTTCAACATCTGCTCGGTGACGGTGAAGTCGGCGATGACGCCGTCCTTCATCGGCCGGATGGCCTCGATGTTGCCCGGCACCTTGCCGAGCATCGCCTTGGCTTCGGCGCCGACGGCCTGGATGCTCTTCTTGCCGTTGGGGCCGCCCTCGTGGCGGATGGCGACGACCGACGGCTCGTCGAGGACGATCCCTTTCCCGCGCACGTAGATCAACGTGTTGGCAGTACCGAGGTCGATCGCGAGATCCGTCGAGAAATAGCGACGAAAGGATCCGAACATGGAATGCGGTGAAAGGCGTCCCGGAGGAGCTTCGAAAGAGGAAGTTAGCGGATGACGCCGAGCCCTACGCAGCGGCGACGAGGGCTGTGAGTTAACGAAGGATAATAACCGATGCATCCCGCGATCTCGATCCTCGCGGAGCCCGTTTCGACCTGATCGCACGCGCGCAGCGTCTCTTATTTCTCGATGGCACTGACCCCTTTGGACGTGCGCCGCATCGCCGAGCTCGCGCGTCTCGACCTCGGCGCCGACGAGCAGGCACGGATGCTCGAGCAGCTCAACAGCTTCTTTCGCATCGTCGAGCAGATGAGCGCGGTCGAGACGAGCGGCGTCGAGCCGCTCTACACGCCGCTCGCCGCCGTCCAGGAGGCACACCTGCGGCTGCGCGACGACGCGATCACCGAGAGCGTCGACCGCGCCGCCAACCAGCAGAGCGCGCCGGCGACGCGTGACGGCCTCTACCTGGTGCCGAAGGTGATCGAATGAGCGCCCGGGCGCTCCACGCGCTTGGCGTCGCCGAGCTCGGCCGCGCGCTCGCTGGGCGCGAGGTGTCCAGCGTCGAGTTGACGTCGCACCTGCTCGACCGCTTCGCCGCCCACGAGCGCCTCGGTACCGCCCTCGTCATCGACGGCGAGGCCGCACTCGCGCAGGCGCGCGACGCCGACCGCCGCCGCGGCGCGGGCGAGAGCACGCCGTTGCTCGGGGTGCCGATCGCGCACAAGGACATCTTCGTCACCCGCGCTCACGCGACGACCGCCGGCTCGCGCATGCTCGCCGGCTACAGGAGTCCGTTCGATGCCACCGTCGTCGCCCGCCTCGCGCAGGCAGGAACGGTGACGCTCGGCAAGCTCAACTGCGACGAGTTCGGGATGGGCTCGAGCACCGAGAACTCGGCCTTCCAGGTCACCCTGAACCCGTGGGACGAGACGCGCGTGCCCGGCGGCTCGTCGGGCGGCTCGGCGGCGGCCGTCGCCGCGCGCCTGCTGCCGGCGGCGACCGGCACCGATACCGGCGGCTCGATCCGCCAGCCGGCGAGCTTCTGCGGCATCACCGGCATCAAGCCGACCTATGGCGTCTGCTCGCGTTTCGGCATGATCGCGTTCGCGTCCAGCCTCGACCAGGCCGGCGTGCTCGCACGCAGCGCCGAGGATTGCGCCCTCGTGCTCGGAGCGATGAGCGGGTTCGACCCGCGCGACTCGACCAGCGCCGAGCGGCCGCCGCAGGATTTCCACGCCGAGCTCGCCAGGCCGCGCCCCGGCGCGGCGCCGGGCCGGCCGCTCGAAGGCCTTCGGATCGGCCTGCCGAAGGAGTTCTTCCCGGCGGCGCTGGCGAGCGACGTCGAGCAGGCGCTGCGCGCGGCGCTCGCCGAAATGGCGCGTCTCGGCGCGAGCCTCGTCGACGTCGAGTTGCCGCGCACGGAGCTGTCGATTCCCGTCTACTACCTGATCGCACCGGCCGAGGCGTCGTCGAACCTGTCGCGCTTCGACGGCGTCCGCTACGGCCACCGCGCCGGGCACTTCGCCGACCTCCACGAGATGTACCTGGCGAGCCGCAGCGAAGGCTTCGGTGCCGAAGTCAAGCGGCGGATCATGATCGGCACCTACGTGCTCTCGCACGGCTACTACGATGCCTACTACCTGCAGGCGCAGAAGCTCCGCCGCATGATCGCCGACGACTTCCAGGC
>DASXIP010000210.1:0-4203 GCA_036497875.1 Caldimonas sp. | reverse complement strand
GAGCAGGAGGCGGTTGTCGCGAAAGACGCCAACGACCAGCGTCGTGCCCATGCCGGCGTACTGCGGGTTCGAGTTGGCGGCGTTGAAGATCGCGCGGTTGGCGTTGTCGACGCAGATATCCATCGCGCGACGGACATCGGTGTCGGTCGCGGACTCGGATGCTTCGGCAAGCCAGCGCCCGAGCTCGGTCTTGATGAACGAGGTGCACATGCCACTCGCCACTTCGCCGGCGTTGTAGCCGCCCATGCCGTCGGCGAGAACGACGAGCGATGTCGCCTCGTCGAGGACGGCAGAGTCTTCGTTGTTGCTCCGCGCCCGACCCGTGTCCGAGGCGCAGTGGAACTCGAGCGTCATCATCGGCACGGAGGTGGGGAGCAGCAGATCGTTCAACGCGACGAATTGTGCCTCGGTTCCAACGCGGCTCCCTCGCGCAGCTTGCGATGGTGGAGGAAGCGACCCACGGCGACGACCGCGGCCGCGCCGACGGCGCCGAAGATCAGCTCCGCCTGCGGCACGTTGGCCTCGAACCAGGCTTCGAGCGCAGGGTCGGTCGCGAGCATTTGGCCGGCCACGTAGCCGAGCAGCGCGGCGCCTAGCGTGATGATGATCGGAAAGCGTTCCATCACCTTCATCAGCAGCGTGCTGCCGAGGATGATCAGCGGGATCGACATCGCCAGCCCGACGATCAGCAGAGGGATGCGGTCCTCCGCCGGGGCGCTGTCGGCTGCGCCGGCGACGGCGATCACGTTGTCGATGCTCATGACGAGGTCGGCGACCAGGATCGTGCGGACGGCGGCCGCCATCGTCCCCTCTGGCTTGACCTTGCCTTCCTCGGTGTCGACCAGGAGCTGGATGCCGATCCAGAGCAGCGCGACCGCTCCGATCGCCTTGAGGTACGGCAGCTGCAGCATCGTCACCGCAGCGATCGTCAGGACGATCCGCAGCCCGATCGCGGCGGCGCTGCCCCAGAAGATCGCCTTTCGCTGCTGCGCCGGCGGCAGCGATCGCGCCGCCATGGCGATGACGATGGCGTTGTCGCCGGAGAGCAGGATGTTGGCGACGACGATGGCGCCGAATGCGCCCCAGAGGGCGCCCGACGTCAGGTCCATCCGGCCCCCGCCTCGCCGCTCGCCTCAGCCGGCATTCCTCAGACCAGCGCTTTCATCAAGCGGCCCATCTCGGAGGGATTGCGGGTCACGGTGAAGCCGCTCTCCTCCATGACCGCGAGCTTCGCATCCGCGGTGTCGGCGCCGCCCGAGATGAGGGCGCCGGCGTGGCCCATGCGTTTTCCCGGCGGCGCGGTGACGCCGGCGATGAAGCCGACGACCGGCTTGGTCATGTTCGCCTTGCACCAGCGCGCCGCGTCGGCCTCGTCGGAGCCGCCGATCTCGCCGATCATGACGACCGCATCGGTGGCCGGGTCGTCGTTGAAGAGCTTCATGATGTCGATGTGCTTCAGGCCGTTGATCGGGTCGCCGCCGATGCCGACCGCGCTCGACTGCCCAAGGCCGACCTCGGTCAGCTGGGCGACGGCTTCGTAGGTCAGTGTTCCCGAGCGGCTGACGACGCCGATCCTGCCCTTCCTGTGGATGTGGCCCGGCATGATGCCGATCTTGATCTCGTCGGGCGTGATCAGGCCCGGGCAGTTCGGGCCGAGCAGCAGCGTCTTCTTCGCACCGGCCGCTTCGCGCGCGCGCATGCGGCTCTTCACCTCGAGCATGTCGCGCACCGGGATGCCCTCGGTGATGCAGATGGCGAGGTCGAGCTCGGCCTCGACGGCTTCCCAGATCGCCGCCGCAGCGCCCGCCGGCGGCACGTAGATGACGCTCACGGTCGCACCGGTCTGGCTGGCGGCTTCCTTGACGGTCGCGAAGATCGGAATTCCTTCGAACGCCTCGCCCGCCTTCTTCGGATTGACGCCGGCGACGAAGCACGCCCGTCCGTTGGCGTAGTCGCGGCACATGCGGGTGTGGAACTGGCCGGTCTTCCCGGTGATGCCCTGGGTGATGACGCGGGTGTTCTTGTCGATCAGGATGCTCATTCGATGACCTTTGCGGGTCGCGCCGAGGTGTTCGCCTTGAGACCGCCCCGGCGGCTCATGCTGACTTCGCCGGCTGCTGCAGCGCCGCCATCACCTTCTGCGCCGCCTCGGCCATCGAGTCGGCGCTGATGATCGGCAGGCCCGAGTCGGCGAGCATCTTCTTGCCGAGTTCCTCGTTCGTCCCTTTCATGCGCACGACCAGCGGCACGTCCAGGTTGGTCGCCTTGCAGGCGGCGATCACGCCCTCGGCGATCGTGTCGCAGCGCATGATGCCGCCGAAGATGTTGACCAGGATCGCCTTCACCTTCGGGTTGGCGAGCATGATCTTGAACGCCTCGGTGACCTTCTCGGCCGAAGCGCCGCCGCCGACGTCGAGGAAGTTCGCCGGCGATCCGCCGAACAGCTTGATCGTGTCCATCGTCGCCATCGCCAGGCCGGCGCCGTTGACGAGGCAGCCGATGTTGCCGTCGAGCTGGATGTAGGCGAGGTCGAACCTGCTCGCCTCGACCTCGGCCGGATCCTCTTCGTCGAGGTCGCGGTAGGCGGCGATCTCGGGATGGCGGTAGATCGCGTTCGAGTCGAAGTTGAACTTCGCGTCGAGCGCCTTGATCGTCTGCGGGCCGCCGTTTTTGCCGCCTTCGAGGATCAGCGGGTTGATCTCGGCAAGCGAAGCGTCGGTTTCCTGGTAGCAGGCGTAGAGCTTCTTGAAGACTTCGACCGCCTGCTTCTCGGCCTCCTTCGGGATGCCGATGCCGGCCGCGAGCTCGCGCGCCGCATCGTCGCTCATGCCTTCGAGCGGATCGACGAAGATGCGGACGATCTTTTCCGGCGAGTCGTGCGCGACCTGCTCGATGTCCATGCCACCTTCACTCGATCCCATCATCGCGACCGTCTGGGTCGCGCGGTCGGTGAGGACGGCAACGTAGTACTCTTTCTTGATGTCGGCGCCTTCCTCGATCAGGAGGCGCCGCACCTTCTGGCCGTGCGGCCCGGTCTGGTGGGTGACGAGCTGCATGCCGAGGATCTGGCCAGCGAGCTGCGCGACCTCGGCCTCCGAGCGCGCCAGCTTGACGCCGCCGCCCTTGCCACGGCCGCCGGCGTGGATCTGCGCCTTGACGACCCAGACCGAACCGCCGAGCTTCTGCGCCGCCTCGGTTGCCTCGCGGACGCTGAACGCGGGATAGCCGCGGGGAACGGGGATGCCGAAGCGGGCGAGGATCTCCTTGCCCTGGTACTCGTGGATCTTCATCGAAGGTCGGCGCTGCGCTCGCGGAGAAGGTTGCGCGCCCCGGCCGCAGGCCCGGGAAAGCGCCGGGAAATGTAGCACGCGACCTCGCGCCCGCCGCTCGTGCGGCACCCCCGGCCGGCAGCGCCCGCGCGTGCGTGAGCCCGAGGCCCCGTGAGCTCTCGTCGCGCCGCTCAGGCGACGTCGTCGAGCGTCGATTCCGCATCGACCGCAATGCGGCCGACGCCTCGCATCAGACGATGCACGAGCTCGGGGGCAAAGCCGCGCGCGAGCAGAAAGCGCGACTGCGCCGCGCGCTCGGCGGCATCGCCGGGAGGCGCGGCGAAGCGACGTGCGCGGACCGCTGCCGCCCGCTCGAGCTCGCTCGCGGCCAACGCTTGCTCGAGCTCGGCAGGCAGCGCGACGTCGTGCCGGCCGAGCTCGCCCTTGATGCGCAACAGGCCGAAGCGCCCCTGACGCGCGTGAACGCGCGACTCGGCGAAGCGCTCGTTCGAGAGCAGGCCGTTCGCTTGCAGCCAGTCGAGCAGGAGCTCGACCTCGGCAGCAGCCGTACGGCCGTCGTCGTCGGTGTCGCCGGCCGTCCCGGCGTCGTTCGCGACCGCCGCGCGCGCATGGCGGAGGAGCTTCGTGCGCAGCTCGAGCCGGCTCTGGTCGCGCTGCGCGAGCAGTTGCAGCGCGCGCGACTTGAGCGAGCGCGGCCGCCGTTGCACGTCAGTCCTTGACCACCTTCAGCTTGGCCGGCGCCTCTTCCTCGGCCGCACCCGGCAGCAGCGGGATGTCGAGCGCCGTGCGCACCTTGTTCTCGATCTCGACCGCGAGCTCGGGGTTCTCCTTCAGGAACTCGCGCGCGTTGTCCTTGCCCTGGCCGATCTTCTCGCCGTTGTAGGCGTACCAGGCGCCGCTCTTCTCGAGCACC
>DASXIP010000209.1:0-11201 GCA_036497875.1 Caldimonas sp. | reverse complement strand
CCCGGGTGGTCGAGGTCGACGCCGTCGAGCGCGGTCGCAAAGCGGTTCGAGTAACTCTCGCGCCGGATCTCGCCGTCGCTGACGATGTCGAGGCCGGCTTCCTCCTGGGCCCGGATCGCGATCAGGGTCGCGTCGTCCTGCGCCTCGGCGAGGAACTCGGCGGGAATGCGCCAGAGCTCCCTCGCGCGCACCCGCGGCGGGAAGCGCCCGGCGAGCTTGGCGCGGTCGATCAGCCACTCGGGCTGCGGAAAGCTGCCGACGATGGTGGTGGGGAACAGCATGGACAGATCTCCCGGATCAAGACGCTGGGCCGGCTCTCAGACGCCGAGGTAGGCGCGCTGGATCTCGGGCCGCGCGAGCAACTCGGCGGGTGTGCCGGTGGCGACGATACGACCTTCTTCGAGGACGTAGGCGCGGTCGGCGAGAGACATCGCCACCTGCACGTCCTGCTCGACGAGAAGCACCGCGACGCCCCGCGCGTGGATGCTGCGCACGGCGTCGAACATGTCGGCGACGATCAGCGGCGAGAGGCCGAGCGACGGCTCGTCGAGCAGGAGCAGCCGCGGCCGCGCCATCAGCGCGCGCGCGATCGCGACCATCTGCTGCTGGCCGCCCGACAGCTCGCCGGCCGGGCTGGCGAGCCTTTCGCGCAGCGCCGGAAAGAGCTCGAGCGCGGCGGCGAGCGATTGGCGCCGCGCTGCCCGGGCGACGGGCAGCAGGCTGCCGAGCTCGAGGTTCTCGCGCACCGTCATGCCGGTAAAGAGGCGCCGGCCTTCCGGGACGACGGCGATGCCGGCGGCGCAGAAGCGGTGCGCCGGCAGCCGGGTGATGTCCTCGCCCTCGAAGACGATGCGGCCGGCGCGCGCCGGCTCGATGCCGCAAAGCGCGTTGATCAACGTCGTCTTGCCGGCGCCGTTCGGGCCGACGATCGAGAGCAGTTCGCCCGCTGCGAGCGTCAGTGAGACTCCGCGCAGCGCCGGCGCAGCGCCGTACCAGACCTGCAGCTCGTCGACCTCAAGCATGGGAGCGGCCGAGATACGCGGTCATCACTTCGGGGCGCTGCATGACGTCGACCGGACGCCCTTCGGCGAGCAGCTCGCCGTGGTGGAAGACGACGACGCGGTCCGAAAGCGCCATCACTGCGCGCATGACGTGCTCAACGAAGACGATCGTTGCGCCCTGATCGCGGATGCGCCGGATGAGCGCCACCGCGCCGTCGATCTCGCTCGGCGTGAGGCCGCACAACACCTCGTCGAGTAGAACCAGCTGCGGCCTGGCCGCAAGCGCGCGCGCCAGCTCGAGGAACTTGCGCTGATGCAGGTTCAGCCCGTCGGGGAGGGCGTCGGCCTTGGCGACGAGGTCAGTGAAAGCGAGCCACTGCAGCGCGTTGGTGCGCGCCGCGCGCGGGCTGCGGACACCGCCGCCGAACATCGCCGCGAGCGCGACATTGTCGAGCACGGTCATGTGCGCGAACGGTCGCGGGATCTGGTACGTGCGCGCAATCCCGCCGGCGGCGATGCGATGCGCGGCGCGGCCGCCGAGCGCCTCGCCGGCGAAGACGATCTCGCCGGCGGTGGCCGCGTAGTGGCCACTGACGACGTTGATGAAGGTCGACTTGCCCGACCCGTTCGGCCCCAGCAGGCCGAGGATCTCGCCGCGCCGCACCTCGACATCGACGCCGGCGAGGGCGCGAACGCCCTTGAAGCGCTTGTGCAGGCCCGAGACGCGCAAGACGATCTCGCCGGCGGAGGTATGCGCGTCGGTCGCAGGCGCCGCCGGCGCCTCACTCGCCGCGACCACGGTTGGCGAGCGATGGCGCGCGCGGCGAGCGAACAGGCGCTGCAGCCGCGGCAGGATGCCCTCGGGCATGAACAGGATCGCCGCGATCAGGATCGCACCGGTCGCCGCTTTGCCGGCGACCGCGTGGTCGGCGGCGGTGAAGCTGTAGAGCAACGCGGTGATCGCGACCGCGCCGATCGCCGGCCCGGCCCAATGCCGCGAGCCGCCGAGGACGCTCATCAGCACGACCGTCAGCGGCACCGTGATCGTGAACACCTCGCCGACGGTGACGTAGGAGAGGAACAGCGCGTGGATGCCCCCGGCGACGCCGGCGAGTGCGCACGAGATCGCGAGCGCGACCAGCTTGTAGCGGTAGGTCGGCACGCCCAGCACCTCGGCGGCATCCTCGTCGTCGTGGATCGCGAACAGGCCGGCGCCGAAGCGTGAGACGACGATCGCCCACGCGATCAGGAGCGTCAGCGTCGCCGCGGCGAGCGCAAGCAGATAGAAGGTCGACGACTGGGTCGGCCCGATGCGCGGCACCGGCACGGCGCTGAGCGAGACGCCCTGGCCGCCATCGATCGGCGTGTTGCCGACGATCGTGCCGACGACGAAAGTGATCGCCAGCGTCAGCAGCGCGAACAGCTCGCCACGAACGCTCTTGACGCGAAAGACGACCGCGCCGAGCGCGACGCCGAGCAGCGCGGCGACGGCAGCGGCGACCGGCAGGGTCCAGAGGAACGGCCAGTCGTAGCGCGCCAGCAGCGTGCTGGTCGTGTAGAGGCCGGCGCCGAAGAAGGCGCCGTGACCGAACGAGAAATAGCCGGTATAGCCCGAGAGGATGTTCCATGAGGTCGCAAGCACGATCCAGTGCAGCATCAGGTAGAGCAGCGAGTCGTAGTACGCCGGCAGGCCGAGGCGCGGCACGAACGTCATTGCGATCGCGACGGCGACGATGGCAAGCGGCGTCCGCCACGCGAAGCTCATGCCGCCTTCCCGGGCCGCAGCACGAGGACGACGATCAGGAGCGTGAACGAGACGATCGGCGCCCACGACGGCGCTGTCACCGCCATCGTCACCTCCTCGCTGACGCCGATCAGCGTGCCGGCGACGAGCTGGCCGAGCGCATTGCCGAGCCCGCCGAGCATCACCGCGGCGAAGACGACGCCGATCCACGCGTACATCTGCGACGGCGCGAGCGTGTAGCTGAGCGCGAGGCAGACGCCGGCGATCGCGACCAGCGCCGAGCAGGTGCCGGCGAGAAGGAGTGCGTTGCGCTGCTGGTGGACGCCGAACGCCGCAGCGATCGGCGGATCCTCGGCGGCCGCGCGCAGCGACTTGCCGAAGTCGGTGAAGCGGAGCACCGCCCCGGCGCCGGCGGCAAGACCGATGGCGAGGACGAGCGTGATCAGCTCGGGCACCGGAACGAACAGCCCGCCGAGCCTGAACTTCTGGTTCGCGTACACCGACTCGAGCTTTCTGAAGTCGGCCGTCCAGATCGACTGGATGATCGCCTCGACGATCCCCATCAGGCCGAACGTCAGGAGCAGCGAGTTGAACGGCGTCACCGAAAAGCGCGCCATCACCCAATGCAAGGCGACGCCGAGCATGAAGAACGCCGGCACGATGCCGACCAGCGTCAGCAACGGATCGACGCCGAGCGACGATAGCTGCAGGCAGAGATACGCGGCAAGAAACGCGAACGCGAAGTGGGCGAGATTGATCAGGCGCAGCAGCCCCCAGCTCAGGCTGAGGCCGAGCCCCATCAGGCCGTACAGAGCGCCGACGAAGATGCCGGAGAGGACGCTTTGCGCGAGCAGCGAAGCGCTCGGCAGCGTGAACGCCGACATCTAGGGCCTCTTAGCGCGATGGGAAGGTTTCGAGGCCCCTGGGCGCCGCTCAGTTCGCCTGCAGCTTGGCACCGCCGGAGGTCATCTCCTTCGGCCAGACGACCACCCAGTGGCCGTTTTGCACCTGCTTGATCCGCATCAGGTCGTCGCCGAAGTTGTTGGGCCCGTCGAAGCGGAGCTTGCCCTGGATGGTGTCGACGCGATGGGTCTTCAGCCAGGCCGCGATCGCCTTGTCGTCGAGGCTCCTGGTCGCGTTGACGCCGGCCTCGAGGATCTGCCAGGCGGTGTAAGACGCCGCCGCCTGTGTCTCGACCGAGGGGTCGGCAAGGCCGGCCTTGGTCGCGCGTTCGCGGTAGAGCTTGACGAACTCGGCGGCACCGGGGTTCGACGTGAAGGGCGGCTGCTCCTCGAAGATCGTCACCGAGAGCGCGTTCTTCGCCTCCGGCAGCGAGACCAGCGGGCCCGGCGCAGGGTAAAGGTAGAAATGCTGCGGCGGCTCGTAGTCGATCTTCTTCATCGCATCGAGCAGCAGATTGCCGTCGAGGCCGATGGCGCCGACCCAGACGAAGTCGGGCTTGGCGTCCTTGATGCGGTTGGCGATCGGGCCGAAGTCGCGGTTGCCGAAGTCCCAGTCGAGGAACAGCACCTCCGTGAGGCCGCGCTTCTTCAGCACCTCGCGCGCGCCCGCGCTCATGAACTGGACCGACGGAAACTTGCTGGTGACGACGGCGACCGTCTTCGGCGGCTTCGGTCCGGCGGCGAGTGCGTCGAACAAGGTGTTCGGCACCGTCGTCGCCGGATCCGAGCCGAGCGACCAGGCCGGGAACTGCATCTCGTACTTGGCGAGCGACGGCACGCCGAGCGTGTGGTGAACCAGCACCTTGTCGTAGCGCTGGGCGACGCCCATCGCCGACAGGATCGCGCCGGTCGCGTACGGGCCCATCAGCAGGTCGACCTTGTCGGCGGTGATGAGCTGCTCGTAGAGCGTGCGCGCGAGGTCGGGTTTGCTCTGATCGTCTTTGACAACCCACTCGACCGGACGGCCGAGCAGGCCACCGCGCTTGTTGAGTTGCTCGACGTAGATCTCGCCGACGATCTTGTGGATTTGCGCGGTCGCCGCGAGCGGGCCGGTGAGCGCGAGCGTGCTGCCGATGCGGATCGGCTGCCCCGAGGGTGTCTGCGCGAAGGCGACGCCGCAGGTCGCGAGCGCGAGCGCCGCGGCGAGCGCCATACGGCGATGGAGTTGGCTGGAATTCATCGTTGGGGTCTCCTTAGTGAGCTTCTCTTGTTCGATGCGCCGGCGGCGCGCGGGGTCGTCATGAGGCGGTTCGCTCGGAGCCGCGTCTGCCGAGCTCGGCGCGGATCTCGTCGCCATGCTCGTCGAGCGTCGGTGGCGGCCGCACGTCGAGCGCGCGTTCGCCGTCGAACGAGACAGGCGAGCGCACCGTACGAAGAGGCCCATCGCCGGATGCTCGGCGGCCGCCGTCAGCTGGAGGTGAACGGCCTGCGGGTCGGCGAGCGCCTCGCTGGTGTCGTACATCGGCGCGTGCGGGACGTCGAGTTGCTCGAGCCGCTCGCACCACTCGGCGCGAGGCCGCCGCTTGAAGCGTTCGCCGAGCAGCGAGATCAGATCCTCCTGATGATCGATGCGCGCTTCGCGCGTCGCGAAGCGCGCGTCGGCGAAGAGCTCGGGCCGCTCGATCGCCTGCGCGAGGCCTTGCCAGAACTTCTCGGGCGACGACATGTGCAGCGCGATCCACTTGCCGTCGCTGCACTCGAGAACGTACGACTGCGAGACGCGCGGCCGGCTGTACGGCCCCATCACCTCGGCGGCCTGGAAGTAGTGCGTGAACGCGTCGAGGTTGAAGTGCGCCATCGCCTCGAGCATCGAGACCTCGACCGTTCGCCCCGTGCCCGTGCGGCCGCGCTCGAACAGCGTGCCGAGAATACCGTAGGCGGCGTAGTAGCCCGTCAGCGCGTCGGCGATTGCCGGGCCGACGACGCGCGGGTTCTCGGGATTGACGAGCAGGCCGAGGAATCCGCTCGCCGCCTGCGCGACGGTGTCGTACGCCGGGCGATTGGCGGCCGGGCCGCTGCTGCCGAAGCCGCTGATCGAGCAGTAGACGAGCTTCGGATTGAGCATTCGCAGCCGCGCTGTACCGACACCGAGCTTGTCGGCGACGCCGGGGCGAAAGTTCTGGATGTAGACGTCCGCGTCGGCGATCAGGGCGTCGAAGACGGCGAGGTCGTCGGCCTTCTTCGTATCGAGCGCGATGCTGCGCTTGTTGTGGTTGTAGGTCTGGAAGTGCGGGCTGTAGAGGCCGTTCTTGAAAGCGCGGAACGGATCGCCGGTGCCGGGTTGCTCGACCTTGATGACATCGGCACCGAGGTCGCCGAGCAGCATGCCGCACGCCGGGCCGGTGATGAACGTGCCCTGCTCGACAACCTTGAGGCCCTGCAATACCCGGATCACGGCGCGGTTGCCTTCGTCACGTGTGCTTGCCGAAGCCGGCGGGAAGGTTGCCGTCGTACTCCGTCTCGCGCGTCGCCTGGTACGAGAGAGCGAAGCCGATCGGCTGGCCGATCTCTTCGTACAGATGCGCGATCAGTCCCGCCGTCCGGGCGAGGATCGGCACGCCCTTCAGCGCCTGCACCGGAAAGCCGGCGCCGAGCAGCACGGCCGGGATCGCTCCGGAGACGTTGAGCTTCAGGTCCTTCTTCAACACCTCGGGCAGCGCCGCCTCGGCGGCTTCGGCGATGGCGACGAAGCGCAGGTCGGTGCCGGCCTGCTTCGCGACCTCGAACAGCGCGCCGACGCGCTCATCGCGCTCCTTGTGCAGCGGGTGGCCGTAGCCCGGGATCGACTTGCCCGCCGCACGCCAGGCGCGCATCACCGCGAGCGCAGCGACGGCGAGCGGCGTTCCCGATTGCACCTGCGCATCGATCTCGCTGAACATCCGCCCCGCGGTCTCCGACGAGCCGAGGACAACCGAGCCGCAGCCGAGGATGCCGGCGGCGACGGCGCCCTGCATCGCGTCGGGCGCGGCGGCAAAGGTCATTCGCGCCGCCTGCACGCTCGGCACCAGGCCATGCTCGGCGATCGCGACCAACGTCGCATTGAGTACCGCCGCCTCGCCGGCGGTCGGCATCCTGCCGACGAGCAGGAGGAAGAAGTGATCGGTGAACGAGACCTTGCCGATCAGGTCCTTCGACAGGTCGCGTCCGCGGACGACGATCGTGTGCTCGTCGGAAGTGCAGATCGCGGTGCGTGGCACCGTCGCCTTGCCGATCTTCACGGCGCGGTCGCAAGCCGGAAGTCGTAGCTCGCCGAGTGGTAGGGCACCTTCATCTCGCGACCGTCAGCAGCGACGCCCGGTGCGTGCTTCGCGAATTCGACGACCAGGCTGTCGCGCTTGCCGAACACCGCGTCTTCGTCGATGTAGGGGCTGCCCGCGACGAAGATGTGCGTCGTTACCGGCACGTGGCCGTCGGCCGAGACCATCATGTGGATGTGGCCGGGGCGGTAGATGCCGCGGTCGGTCTTCCTCATCATGTCGCCGACCGGACCGTCGTCGGGGATTGGATAGAACGCGGGGCGAATCGACCAGAACCGGTAGCGGCCGGCGGCGTCGGTGCGAAGGCGCCCGCGCGCGCGCATCGTCGGCTCGGCCGAGAGCTGCATGTCGTACTTGCCGTCGCCGTCACCCGACCAGACGTCGAGCAGCGCCCCGGCGATCGGCTTGCCGTCGAGGTCGGTGACCCGGCCGGAATAGAACGCCGGCTCGCCCGGAACGCCTTCACCGATGTCGGTGCCGAGCGCGACGTCTGGCGCGCCAGGCCAGTAGAACGGGCCCTCGACGGTCGCTTCGGTCGCCTCGGTCGCACCTTTCGCGTTGCCGCTGGCGCGCGCCTGGGCGAGCGAGACGACCATCATCGACAGGCCGAGCACGTCGGAGAGGAGGATGAATTCGGGCCGCTTGTCGGTCGAGATCTGGCCGGTCTCGGTCAGGAAGCGGACGCCGGCGAGCCATTCCTCGGGCTTCAGGTCGACCTCGCGCGCGAACGCGTGCACGTGCCTGACGAGCGCGCGCATGATCTCCCGCAGACGCGGGTCGCGTGTCTTCGCGTAGACGGCGAGGACGTCCTCGGTGAGCTTGTCCTGGTTGTATTCCGACATGTCGTTCTCCAGAGGCGGCGACGGGCGGCGGGCAAGGTCGCCGCCCGCCGACTCGCGGCCGCGCGTTGGCCATGTTGTAGTCGATCCCGGCGCAGACGACTGTCAGCACCGACCCGGGGAGGCCGGCGCCGAGCGATGTCGAGCGGCGCAGCGCCTATCGCGCTGCTTGAAAAAAGCGATGCGATCGGCCGAAGGCGGCGTTAGCCTGTCGTTTCTTCCCCTGCCCGAAAGCACGCCATGGCCCGACCCGCTCCCCGCATCGACATCGGCATCGACGAAGCCGACCGCGCCGCCATCGCCGGCGGCCTCGCCAAGCTGCTCGCCGACACCTACACGCTCTACCTGACGACGCACAACTTCCACTGGAATGTTCGGGGGCCGATGTTCAACACGCTGCACCTGATGTTCATGGCGCAGTACACCGAGCTCTGGAACGCCGTCGATCCAATCGCCGAGCGGATCCGATCGCTCGGCCATCCTGCCCCGGGCTCGTACGCGCAGTTCGCTCGTCTCAGCTCGATCCAGGACGTCCCGGAGACGCCCCCCGCGGCGCTTGAGATGGTGCGCATCCTGGTCGCGGGGCACGAGGCGGTCGCGCGCACTGCACGCGGCATCTTTCCGAGCGCCGACAAGGCCGGTGACGAACCGACCGCGGACCTGCTGACCCAGCGGCTCGCGGTCCACGAGCAGACCGCCTGGATGCTGCGCAGCCTGCTTGAGGAATAGGCGGCTCAGAGCAGCTCGTCGATCTGCTTCGGCCAGCTGTCCTTCAGCAGCCGCGACAGTGCCCGGTCGGCGAGCACCTTGCCGCCCGTCTGGCAGCGCGCGCAGTAATTCGTCTCGTTGTCGGCGCGGACGATCCGCTGCACCGGCGCGCCGCAATCGGGGCAGGGCTGGCCGAAGCGGCCATGCACCGCCATCGCCGGATGAAACGCCGTCACCTTGTCCGGCCAGTCGCCAGCCTCGCGCGAGAGGCGCTTGGTCCAGTCGGCGAGCGTCGACGTCGTCGCCGCGAACAGGCGATCGATCGCCGGCTCGTCGAGCGATCGGGTCAGCGCGACCGGCGACAGCCTCGCGCGGTGGAGGATTTCGTCCGAGTACGCGTTGCCGATGCCGCTGAAGAGGCGCGGGTCGGTCAGCGCGCGCTTGACGGTGTGGTTCTCAGCGACGAGGCGCCCCGCGAATGCATCGCGCGTCGCTGTCATGACGTCGATGCCGCCGGCGTCGAGCGCGGCAAGCGCTGCACGCCCCTCGACCGCGTGCAGCGACACGCGCCGTTGCTTGCCGGCTTCAGTGAGGGCGAGCGTGCCGGTCGCGAACTCGAAGAATGCGAGCGCGTTGCGCGCCGTCGTCTTGCCCTGCGCGAGCCAGCGCAGGCGACCGGCAATCATCAGGTGGACGACGAGAAAGAGGTCGCCCTCGAAGGCGAGCACGATCCGCTTGCCGAGCCGCTCGACGCCGGTCACCGTGCGCCCCTCGATCGCCGAGATCGGCGGCGTCACCGAGCGGAGCAGGAACGGATGGCCGATCCTCAGTCGCTCTAGCCGCTGGCCGACGATCTTGGCGCCGAGGCGCTCGAGATAGACGCTGACGTCGGGGAGCTCGGGCATCGCGCAATCTCAGCGGCGACGCTCGTGTACGCGCGAACCGCCTAGGGCGCGGTCCTCGCGGCGAGACGGACGACAAGGGTCGCCCGGAACACGATGCCTGCCCCGCATGAGTCGCCTCCGCTGGTCGGGGCGTCGATGCTAGCCCCCCGGTCGGTTGTCCGGACAACGGCGGGCATCCGGCAATTGCGCGGAAGCGACGTTGCCGGTACACGTTCGTCTGCATCCACGGAGGGGAGACACCCATGACAAGCCGCATCGGCACGAGCACCTTGCGCGTCCTGACCTTCGGCCTGCTGTCGCTTGCGGCGACGCTCGCCGGTGCACAGGCAACACGGCAGTTCAGCTTCGCCTACGACCAGCCGCCGACGACTGCGTACGGCATTGCCGGCAACATGTTCGACGCCAAGCTGAAGGAGCTCTCCGGCGGCAAGCTGAGCATCAATCAGTTCCCCGGAGCGCAACTCGGCCAGGAGCCGCAGATGCTGCAGAAGATGCGCGCCGGCGACATCGACTTCGTCATCACGTCGACCGCCAATGCGTCGACGCTGGCGCCGCAGGCCGGAGTCTTCTCGCTCCACTTCCTGTTCCGCGACCAGGCGCACCTGCAGAAGGCGCTAGCCGATCCGGCCATCGCCGAGGAGTTCCGCGCAATGGTCAAGGATCAAGTGCAGGGCGCGCACGTCCTCGGCCTCATGACGATGGGCATGCGCAACATGTACAGCAAGCAGGAGATCAGGTCGGTCGACGACATCAAGGGCAAGAAGGTACGCGTCCAGGCAACCAAGACCGAAGATACCCACTTCCCCGCCTACGGCGCGCAGACCGTTCACATGCCGTTCGGCGACGTCTACACGTCGCTGCAGACGGGCGTCGTCAACGTCGCCGAGAACGGCATCAACGTCTACCTCGCCAACAAGCACTACGAGGTCGCTCCGGTGCTCTCGATCACCGAGCACGAGGCGAACAACAACTGCATCTGGGTCAGCGACAAGACCTGGAACAGTCTGACGCCCGAACAGCAGAAGTGGGTCCAGGCGGCGGCCGACGAGGTCTCGAGGCGCGAGCCCGCGATGGCGCTGAAGCTCGAGAAGGACTCCGAGGACAAGCTGAAATCGATCGGTGTCAAGGTGGTCGAGAACGTCGACAAGAGCGGCTTCATGAAGGACGCGACGCCGGTGCAGGACCAGCTCGCCGCCGAGCTCGGCCCGCACGCCGTCAAGCTCCTCAAGATGGTCCGCGAGATCAAGTAGCGAATCGCGCGGCCGCGACGGCTCGCGGCCGCCCTTCCGTCACCGACACGCTCACGATGGCCGACTACCGCGCCCTGATCCTGCAGCGCCATCGCCAGCTCAAGTGGAAGGCGTTCGACTGGCTCGAGGCAACGCTGATGGTGATGTGCGGCATCTGCATCTCGATGTTCACCGTCACCGTCTTCCTCGACGTCGTGACGCGAACGCTCGGCATGCCGTGGCTGTGGCTGCAGCAAGTCACGACGGCGTTCTTCGCCTGGGGCGTCTTCGTCGGCATGGCGGCGGCGACGCGGCGCAACGACCACTTCTATCTCACCGAGATCACGAGGCGGATGACGGGCGCGCCGCGGACGGCGATCGAGGTCGTCAATCGCCTGATCGTCCTCGTCGTCGCGGTGCTCCTGGTTTGGTGCGGAACGCAGAACGCGCTGCTCGACATGGGCAGCTACCGGATGCCTTCGCTCGTTCCGCTCGCGGTCTACACGGCGATCGTTCCAGCCGCCGGCGTCCTGATCTTCCTGTTCACGATCGAGCA
>DASXIP010000208.1:0-8832 GCA_036497875.1 Caldimonas sp. | reverse complement strand
GCGCCGACGACGGCATGGAGGCGTGGGGCGTCTGCATCGCGCCGGTCAACGAGTGGCTCGCGGTCTCGCGCCGGCAAGTGGCGGCGGTCCGCGAGGCGCTGATCGTCCCCGACCGCTAGGGTCCGAGGGTCGCGATCGAGGAGCACGGAACCTCGCCATCGCGCCGGCTCAGAATGCAAACGTGAACGCCCCCGGCGGTCCGTCGCATCCTCGCCCTTCCGAGCGGCCGCTCGGGTCGATTGTCGCTGTGCTGGTCGTCGTCGCCGCGATTGCGATCGTCGCCTGGAAGTCGTTCGCCTCGGTCGATCGCGACGAGGCGAATTCCGGGGAGAGCCCGGTCGTGTCCTCGCCGTCAATCGCCTCTGCGGCGGCCTTGGCCGAGGCCGCGCCGCAGGACGCGGGACTTCCAGAGGGCGGTGCGAGCGGCACCGAGCTGGTCGAGGTCTGCGGCGTCGGCTGGGTCCAGCCCGACGCGTCGGGCTCGATCGAAGCGCCGCTCCGTTCCGTTCCCGACGTGGTGGCAAGCCAGCGCGCATTGCTCGAGTCGCTGCGCCAGGACGACGGCGAGCTCGGCATCGCGGTCGCGACGCTTCTGGAGCTGCACGGCGCGGGGCGCGGCGGCGCGGAGGTCGATCCAGTCGTGTCGCTCTTGTGCAAGGGCCCCGACTGCGCGACGCTCGAAGAAGACCGCCAATTCGCGGCGACGCGAATCGAGCAAATCGCAAGCCTGGCGTTGACGACGCGAGATCCCCGCGTCTACCGACTGGCCATGAACGCCTGCATTTTTTCCCCTTCGGTCGGCAGTTGTGCCTTGCTCAACACCGGGCAGTGGGCGCTCCTCGCCGACGGCAACGCGGCGCCGTGGCTGGAGATCCTGCAGGATGCCTGGCAGCGCAACGATGCGGCCCAGGTCAACGAAGCGCTTTACCGAATCGGCACGGCGGCCCACTACGAAGGAAACTGGGCCCTTGCAGCTGGCCTGATCGCCAACCGAGCCAAGGCGCAGGGCGCCAATCTGATTGCCAGCGAGTTGCTCGCGGTCGATGCCTTGGGGTGGACGGCCATGACGCAGTCGGTCGGGTTCCAGGCGATCACGAGTGTCTGCAGCGCCGCCGCGCTTGCCGACGCGAACCGGCGCCAGGCCTGCGACAGCGCCGCCGCGACGTTGGCCGAGCGCTCCGATACCATGATCGCCCTCACCATCGGTGCCACTTTGGGGCGGCGCTTCGGCTGGTCCGACGATCGGGTCGACTCGATCCGCGGCCTACAGTTTGCGAGCGTCGCAATGCACAGTGAGAGCGGGCCCGAGATGTCGTCGGGGAGCATTCCCGGTACTTGCGACAGCGCGCGCCAAGTCCTCGCCCGCTTGTCGACCGAAGGACGGGTCGGCGAAGTGCAGGCGGTGCGCGACTGGCTGAGCGCCACCGGCAAGCCGATCGCTCCCTACGCGCTCCAGGCGCACGAGATGTTTCGCCGTCGTGACGAGTCCGAGGCGGCCCATGCCGCCGCCGCCGCTGCGTCTGCCGCTGGCATTGCAGCATCGCCCGCGGCCGGAACAGCGTCGGCCGCCGCTGCCGCCGCTGCCGCCGCTGCCGCTGCTGCCGCTGCTGCGGCCACGGCCGCTGCGGCGTCGGCCGCTGCCGATCCAGCATCGGCCGCTTCCGCACCGTCGGCCACCACGCAGCGCGCCGCCGGCTAGCCCGTATTGCGCAACCCCGCCGCGAGGCCGTTGATCGAGATCAGGATGCCGCGCTGGACGCGCTCCATGCCGGCGTCGTTCCTCCGCCCCGCGCGGTAGCGCCGCATCAGTTCGACCTGGAGGTGATTGAGCGGGTCGAGATACGGAAAGCGATGCTCGATCGACCGCGCGAGCGCCGCATTGCCGGCGAGCCGGTTGGCGCTACCGGTGATGAGCGTCAGTGCCGCGTCGGTGCGCTCCCACTCCTGCTCGATGCGCGCGAAGATGCGCCGGCCCGCCTTGCGGTCGTCGGCAAGGGCGGCATAGCGCGCGGCGATCGCCATGTCGCTCTTCGCGATCACCATGTCGAGGTTCGAAATCAGCGTCGCGAAGAACGGCCAATTGCGCGCCATTCGCTGCAGCAGCGCGACCCTCGACTTGCGCTCGCGGCCGCTGCCGAGGAACGCCTCGATGCCGAGGCCGAAGCCGTACCAGCCCGGCAGGGCGACACGGCACTGGCCCCAGCTGAAGCTCCAAGGGATCGCGCGCAGGTCCTCGATCGCTCGCGTCGCCTTGCGTGACGCCGGCCGCGAGCCAATGTTGAGCTCGGCGATCTCGCGGATCGGCGTCGCGCTGAAGAAGTAGTCGGCAAAGCCCGGCGTCTCGTAGACGAGCGCGCGGTACGCCGCCATGCTTGCCGTGCTGATCGCCTGCGCGGCGTCGAGGAAGCTCTGCGGCGCCGCGCGCGTCGGCTGCAGCAGCGTCGCCTCGAGCGTCGCGGCGACGAGCGTCTCGAGATTCCTGCGGCCGATCTCGGGCTGCGCGTACTTCGAAGCGATCACCTCGCCCTGCTCGGTGAGGCGGATCTGGCCGTTCACGGTGCCCGGCGGCTGCGCCAGGATCGCCTGGTAGCTCGGGCCGCCACCGCGGCCGACGGTGCCGCCGCGGCCGTGGAAGAGGCGCAGCGTGATGCGGTGCGAGCGACCGAGCTCCGTGAACAGCGTGACTAGCGCGATCTCAGCGCAGTAGAGCTCCCAGTTGCTCGTGAAGGCGCCGCCGTCCTTGTTGCTGTCGCTGTAGCCGATCATGACGTCCTGCTCGGCGCCGGAGCGCTGGACCATGGCGGCGATGCCGGGCAACGCGTAGTACTCGCGCATGATCGTCGCTGCGCTGCGGAGGTCGCCGATCGTCTCGAACAGCGGCGAGACGATCAGTGCCGTCGTCGCGCCGTCGTCGAGCGTGCCGCGCACCAGCCCGGCTTCCTTTAGCAGCACGAGCACTTCGAGCAGGTCGCTGACGCTCTCGGTGTGCGAGATGATGCAGTGGCGAAGCGCCTCGCGGCCGAAGCGGCCGAGCATGTCGGCCGCGGCCTCGAAGACCGCGAGCTCCTTCAGGCTCTCGGCGCCGTAGGCGGTCGTGCGCTCGCTCTCGACGACGCGCAGCGGCCGCGCATCGGCGAGGACGCGCAGCAGGAGGGCGCGCCTGGCCGCCTCGTCGAGCGCCGAGTAGCGCGGCTCGATGCGGGCGACGGCGAGCAGCTCGGCGACGACCGCCTCGTGCTTGTCTGAGCTTTGCCGCAGGTCGACTGTCGCGAGATGGAAGCCGAACACCTGTGCCGCGCGGATCAGCGGCGCGAGGCGCGGCCGCACCAGCGCCTCGGCGTGATGCGACGCGAGCGAGGCCTCGATCGTGCGCAGGTCGGCGAGGAAGTCGCTCGCAGCCGGATACGGGTCGCGCGGCGCGATCGCGTGGCGCAGCGCCTCGGCTCCCGTCAGCGCGTGCAGCGTCGCCGCAAGCCGGGCATAGACGCCGATCAGCGCCCGCCGGTAGGGCTCGTCGGCGCGGTGCGGGCTGCCGTCGCCCGAGGCGTCGGCGAGGCGGGTGAGCGCCGGCGTCACCGGCTGCAGCGTCGCCGAGTTGGAGAGCTCAGCGCCGAGCTCGTGCACCTGCGTCAGGTAGTGGCGAAGCGCAGTCTCCGCCTGGCGCGCGAACGCCGTGCGCAGCGTCGCCGCGTCGACGAACGGGTTGCCGTCGCGATCGCCGCCGATCCATTGGCCCATGCGAAAGAAGCTCGCGATCGCGTGGCCCGGCAGCGCCGCCTCGACGTCGTGGTAGAGGATGGGAATTTGCGTCAGGAACGTCGCCCGGTAGTAGCTGAGCGCGTTGTCGATCTCATCTTCGACCGTCAGCTTCGCCGTCCGCAGCATGCGCGTCTGCCAGAGCTGGATGACTCGCGCCCGCAGCAGCGTCTCGTTCTCGGCGAGCTCACGCGGGCTCGAGCTCGGCAATCGTGCCGCCAGCAGCTCGGCGATCGCGCGCTCGGCGTCGAGGATGCTCTTGCGCTGGACTTCGGTCGGGTGCGCGGTCAGCACCGGCGAGATGAAGGCGCGCTCCAGCATCGCCGCGATGCGGTCGGCGCCGATGCCGCGCCGCGCCAGCCGCTGGAACGCCAGCGACAGCGAACCTTCTTGGAGGTGGCCCTGGCGCTCGTGGACCGCGCGGCGGCGCAGGTGGTGGCGGTCTTCGGCGATGTTCGCGAGATGCGAGAAATAGCTGAAGGCGCGGATCACGCTGACCGTGCGCTCGCCGCTCAGGCGCGCCAGCAGCCGGTCGAGGTCGCGGCCGGCGCCCTTGTCGCGCTTCAGCCGGTAGGCGACGGCGAGCTGGCGGATGCGCTCGACGCGCGCGTAAGCGGCCTCGCCTTCCTGCTCGCGGAGGACGTCGCCGAGGATCCTGCCGAGCAGGCGGATGTCGTCGACCAGCGGCTGGTTCTTCTGCGCCGCGCGCGCGGCATCCCGATCGATCTTGGCCATCGAGCGCGATGATGCAGGAGACGTGCCTGCTAGGATGATCCGCATGGCCGAATCGATCGTCATCGCCACCCGCGAAAGCCGTCTCGCGCTCTGGCAGGCCGAGCATGTGCTGGCGCTGCTGATGCGCTCCGGCGACGTCGACGTCACGCTGCTGCCGATGACGACCAAGGGCGACCAGATCACCGATCGCACGCTGGCGAAGGTCGGCGGCAAGGGCCTGTTCGTCAAGGAGCTCGAGACCGCGCTCGCCGATCGCCGCGCCGACATCGCCGTCCACTCGCTGAAGGACGTGCCGATGGATCTGCCGCCGGGTTTCGCGCTCGCCGCCGTCCTTCGGCGCGAGGATGCGCGCGACGCCTGGATCTCGAACCGCTTCGCATCGCTCGCCGCGCTGGCCGCCGGCGCGATCGTCGGCACGTCGAGCCTGCGCCGTGTCGTCCAGCTCGCCGCGCTGCGCCCCGATCTGCGGATCGAGCCGCTACGCGGCAACCTCGACACGCGGCTGCGCAAGCTCGACGAAGGGCAGTACGACGCGATCGTTCTCGCCGCCGCCGGCCTCGTCCGCCTCGGCGCCGGCGATCGCATCCGCGCGCGCTTCGAGACCGCCGAGATGCTGCCGTGCGCCGGCCAAGGCGCGCTCGCGATCGAGACCCTGGCCGACTCCGGCGTGCTGCTGGCGCGACTGCGGGCGTTCACCGACATGCCGACGCGCCTGGCGGTCGCTGCCGAGCGTGCGGTCTCGCGGGCGCTCGGCGGCAGCTGCAGCATGCCGCTCGCCGCGCATGCGCGCTGGCAGGGCGGCACGCTCGTTCTCGACGCCGCGGTCGGCCATCCGTCCGATCGCTCGGCGCCGCTCTTGCGCAGCCGAAGCGCCGGTAACGCGGGCGATGAGCGCGCCGCCGAGTCGCTCGGCACCGAAGCGGCCCAGGCATTGCTCGCGGCCGGCGCGGCGCCGTACCTCGCCGCTGCGGAGCGCCTGGCGGCCCCGGACCCGGCGTGAGCGCGGCGCCGCCCCTGCGCGTTCTCGTCACGCGCCCGGCGGCGCAAGCGGCGGTCTGGGTTGAGCGGCTCCGCGAGCGTGGCATCGACGCGGAGTCGCTGCCGTTGATCGAGATCGTGCCGGTCGACGACCCGGCTCCGCTCCACGCCGCCTGGCAGGAGATCGCAACGTTTCGGCTCGTCGTCTTCGTCAGCGCCAATGCCGTCGAGCAGTTCTTTGCCGTGCGGCCGGACGCGCTTGCGTGGCCCGACGGCGTCGACGCCGGCGCGCCGGGCGCCGGCACCGCCGAAGCGCTGCGCGCCGTCGCCTGCCCGGAATCGGCGATCGTCAGCCCACCGGCCGACGCCGGGCAGTTCGATTCGGAGGCGCTCTGGGAGCGCCTCCACGGCCGCGATTGGCGCGGCACGCGCGTCCTCGTGGTGCGCGGTGACGGTGGCCGCGACTGGCTCGCCGACCGCCTCGCCGAGCGCGGCGCGCAGGTCGAGAAGATCGGCGCATATCGACGCATCGCGCCGGCGTTCGCCGGCGCCGCCCACGAACGCCTCGAGGCTGCTGCGGTGAGCGCCGACGTCGTCTGGCTGTTCAGCAGCTCGGAGGCGATCGCCAACCTGGCGCGCGCCGTGGCCGGCGGCCGCTGGGGCAGCGCACGTGCCGTCGCGACGCATCCGCGGATCGCCGCGCGTGCGCGGGCGCTCGGCTTCGGCGTCGTCCGCGAGGCCGGTGCAGCGATCGATGCGGTGGTCGCCTGCATACAATCGATCGAACCGTGAACGACGCACCCTCGCCGGCCTCTCAGCAACGCGAGCTCGCCTCTTCGCCGGATTCCCCCGCCTCCTCGCCTGCCGCCGGCGCCGCTGCAGCTGCAGCGGCGCGCGCCCCTGCGACCGTCGCTCCAGATCCGGCGCCTTCGCGCGGCACGCGCGCGCTCTCGCTCGCCGTCCTCGTGCTCGCGCTGCTCGCGATCGTCGCGATCGTCTTTGCCTGGCGCGCCGACCAGCGTGTGCGCAGCAGCGAGCGCGAGCTGGTCAAGCGGCAACAGGACAGTGCCGTGCTCGTCACCGAGGCGACACTTGTCGCTCGCCAGGCACAGGAAGGCGCGCGCGACGCGGCCGCGAAGGTCGCCCTGCTCGAGGCGCGCCTCAATGAAGTCGCGCTGCAGCGCGGCCAACTCGAGGCGCTCGTGCAGTCGGTCGCCCGCTCGCGCGACGACAATCTCGTTGCCGACAGCGATGCGGCCCTGCGCGCGGCGCTGCAGCTCAGCGCACTCACCGGCAGCGTCGAGCCGATCGTCGCCGCGCTGAAGCAGATCGACGACCGTTTCGCGACCGCCGACCAGCCGCGCCTCGAGCCGGTGCGCCGCGCGATCGCGCGCGACCTCGTTCACGTCAAGGCGGCGAGCGTTGCCGACGTCGCGACACTCTCGATCAGGCTCGACGAAGCCGTGCGCATGGTCGACGAGGTCCCCTTGCTCTCGGCCGCCGAGCCGCGACGCGATCTGGAGCGCACGCCGGCGGCGCGGCCGGCCGCTGCCGCGACTGCATCGGCGCCATCGTCGGCAGCGACCGGCTTTGGCGAGTGGTTGTCGCACGGCTTCGGCCAGGCCGGTCGCACGATCGCCGAGGGCATCTGGGCCGAGATCCGCTCGCTCGTACGGGTCACGCGCATCGACCATCCCGAGGCGATGCTCGTCGCGCCCGACCAGGCGTTCTTCCTGCGCGAGAACCTGAAGCTGCGGCTGCTGAACGCGCGGCTGTCGCTGCTCGCGCGCCAGTTCGACGCTGCCCGCGCCGACGTGCGCTGGGTGATGGGAGCGATCGAGCGCTATTGCGACCGCTCGTCGAAGCGCACCCAGGTCGCGCTCGAGCTGCTCGTCCAGGTTGCGCAGCAGGTGCACCAGGCGGCGCCGGTTCGCCCCGACGAGACGTTCGCCGCGCTCGCCGCCGTCGGCCCGCGATAGGCCATCGAGCAACGCGTGCGCCTCGCGATCTGGTTCGTCTTACTGTTTGCGGTCGCGGTCGTCGCGGCGGCGACATTCGGCACCAACGACGGGCTGGCGAGCTTCTACTGGGGTGAATGGCGTCTCGATCTCTCGCTCAACTTCTTCGTGCTGATGCTCGTCGGCACGTGCGTCCTGCTCGTCGCGGCGATCCAGGCCGTCAACTCGCTGATCGGCCTGCCGCGGCGCGCGCGCGAGTGGCGCACCGCACGCCGCGACAGGACAGGGCAGGCGGCGCTGCGCGAGTCGCTCGCGCAGTATTTCGGCGGCCGCTACACCCGGGCGCAGAAGTCGGCGCAGCGCGCGCTCGCCATTCAGGCGGAAACGCCGGAGCTCGCGCAGGACAACGAATTCACGATGCTCGGCCACCTGCTCGCCGCCGGCAGCGCTCACCGCGTGCAGAACCGGATGTTGCGTGACGAGGAGTTGCGCCGTGCGCTCGAGCTCTCGCAGCGAAGCGCGGCGGCGCGGCCGGCGGAGGAGGGCGCGCGTCTGCTGGCTGCCGAATGGGCGCTCGACGACCGCGACGCGACGCGCGCGATCGAGCTGCTCAACGCCTTGCCGCAAGGCGTCGCCCGGCGCACCCACGCGTTGCGGCTGAAGCTGCAGGCGGCGCGCCTCGGCCGCCAACCGCAGGAGGCGCTGAAGACTGCGCACCTTCTGATCAAGCATCAGGGCTTCTCGGATGTCGCCGCTGCTGGGCTGGTTCGCTCGCTCGCCTTCGAGGCGCTCGATGCCGTGCACGACATCGATCAATTGCGCCGTCTCTGGCTGTCGTTCGATCCCGCCGATCGCCGCGACCCGTTTATCGCGGCACGCGCAGCGTCGCGGGCGAGCGCGCTCGGCGCTGACGAGGATGCGCGCGCCTGGCTGCGCCCGCTCTGGGACGGCATCTCCGAGCTCGCGTCGGAGGAGCGGTCGGTCGTCGCTGAGGCGCTCGCCAGTTCGGCAGGCGGCATCGGTCCCGAGTGGCTGCCGCGACTCGAGGCGGCATCGCAGGCGCTGCCGCGCGATGGCGCGATTGCGCTCGCTGCCGGCAGCGCACTCGCTGCGCGCGGCCTGTGGGGAAAGGCCAGGGCCTTGCTCGAGCAGGCGGCCGGTGACCTCGCGTTGCCCGCGTCGACGCGTCGCAAGGCCTGGATCGCGCTCGCCGAGCTCGCGACCCGCGAGGGCGACGCGACCCGCGCCGCCCGGTGCTACGAGAGCGCGGCGCGCCTGGGCTGAACGCGTCGCGCTGCTACAATTGCAGGCTCAGCGGCTGTAGCTCAGTTGGATAGAGTACTTGGCTACGAACCAAGGGGTCGTGGGTTCGAATCCTGCCAGCCGCGCCAGCCAAAACAAGGGG
>DASXIP010000207.1:0-3179 GCA_036497875.1 Caldimonas sp. | reverse complement strand
GGCGCCGATCTTCACCGCCTCGAACGAGAGCGCGCCGCTCGGCACGCTCATGCCCTTGTAGAAGAAGTAGAACGGCACGAAGAAGGACGCGAACTTCTGGATCGCGTGCAGGTTGTCGTCGGAGGCCAGGCCGGGCAGCCGGTCGCGCAGCAGACGGGCGATGAATCCCGCCAGGAAGGCGCCGACAAGGTAGTAGACGCCGAGCTTGTAGGTCGCGAACGCGGCGACGACGCCGATCATCACGAGCAACGAAAACTCCGAGCCGCGCGCGTACGGGATGACGCTGCGGCCGAGCACCAGGTACAGCGCCGGCAGCCCGACGACCATCGCCAGCAGCGCCGCGCTCGACCAGGCGAGCGTCTGCACGCTGCCCGATTGGAGGACGACGAACAGCACGACGAGGGCGAACAGCTCGCCGCTCACGGCCTTCATGCGCACCCAGTAGCGCTCCTGCTCGTCGAGATCGAGGTTGGCGAGCGTGTCGAGGATGAAGCCGGTCGACGGCGTCAGCAGCGCCAGCGCCAGCAGCGCCGAGACCCGCCACGAATAGCCGAACCAGCGCCCGCCGAGCAACACCAGCCCGAGCAGGACCATCGCGCGCACGAGCAGGTGGCCGATCAGCGGCCATTTGCCTTGGGCAAAGTCGGCGGTCTCGATCTCGAGCCCGGCAAAGAGGAACAGCGACGAGATGCCCAGCGTTGCCAGGAGCGGCAGCGTGTCGCCGTAGCCCTCGGCGCCGAGCGCGATCACTGCCAGCATGCCGAGCCCGAAGCTGCTCAGCGGCGCCGGCAGGCGCAGCCGCTGGAGCACCCGCGGCACGACCATGAGCCCGAAGATCAAGAGCAGGTACAGGATCTCGTGCGGCAGCGTCGACGGTGCGATGGCTTCGAGTCCCATGGGAGGTGCACGGGTGGCCGTGGGCGACCCGGCAAGTGTCTCCCAGCCGGGTCCGACCGGGAACGCCCCCCCGAATCGGCGGCGCGACGTTGCGCAGGGCCGGTGGCGGGGCGTACGATTTGATCGGCCCTCGCCGCCGGCCGGCGGCAGGTTCGTATGCTCATTTCGCGGAGGTCGTATGGGCTATCACCTGGAAGGTCGGTTGCTGGAGGTCTGCAATTGCAAGGTGCTGTGCCCTTGCTGGATCGGCGAGGATCCTGACGGTGGCACCTGCGACACGATCGTCGCCTGGCGGATCGACAAGGGAACGGTCGATGGCATCGACGTCGGCGGCAACACGATCGCGGCGGTTGCGCACGTTCCGGGCAACATCCTGCAGGGCAACTGGACCGCGGCGATCTATGTCGACGACAACGCGTCGAAGGCCCAGGAGGAAGCGCTGCTGAAGGTCTATACCGGCAAGGCCGGCGGCCCAATCGCCGACCTCGTCAAGCTGATCGGCACCGTCGTGTCGGTCGAGCGCGCGCCGATCAAGTTCACCGTCCAGCAGGGCAAGGGAATCCTCGAGATCGGCACCAACTACTACGCCGAGCTCGAACCGTACAAAGGCGCGACCGGCGGCCAGACGACGCTCGTCGACACGGTGTTCTCGACGGTTCCGGGGGCTCCGGTCTTCGTCGGCAAGGCGCCGGTCTACCGCTCGAAGAACCCCGCGCTCGGCATCGACCTCGATATCAAGAACCACAACGCGCTGCAAAGCACCTTCGTCTTCCACGCATGAGCGTGTTCACCGGCGCTGCACCTGCGATTGCAGCGCCGGCCACTGAAGTCCGGCATCGAAAGGTCTTCGTCGCCGTCTTCACCGCGCTGATCGGGCTCGCGTGGCTGTCGTTGTGGGCGTGGGTGCGAAGCCCGTACGGGCGCTATCTCGACCACGGCGACTGGACCTCGTCCGGGCCGGCGGCATTCCTCTGCCGCGTCGTCCCGGCGGGCGAGGTCGTCGTGCCCGCGGCGCTGGTCGGCGTCGCCTGGATCCTCATGACGGCGGCGATGATGCTGCCGTCGACGCTGCCGTTGTTCAACGCCTTCGATCGGTTGACATCGCAGCGTCCGGATCACCGGCGGCTGCTCGTCCTGCTGGGTCTCGGCTACGTCACGGTGTGGGGCGTATTCGGCGTGCTGGCGCACGCCGTATACGCGCTACTCGCGGCGCTCGTGACGCGGCTGCCGACGCTGGCGTGGAATGCGTGGGTGATCGGCGCCGCGACGATCGCGCTCGCCGGCGCGTTTCAGTTCAGCAATCTCAAGCACCGCTGCCTGGAGAAGTGCCGCACGCCGCTCAGCTTCGTGATCGAGCACTGGCGCGGCCGGTCGCAGGCCAGCCAGGCGTTCGTGCTCGGCGCCCACCACGGGCTGTTTTGCGTCGGCTGCTGCTGGGCGCTCATGTTGCTGATGTTCGTCGTCGGCGCCGGCAACATCGGCTGGATGCTCCTGCTCGCGGCGGTGATGGCCGTCGAGAAGAACTTTCGCTGGGGCCAGCGGCTCAGCGCGCCGCTCGGCTTCGCGCTGCTGGCGTGGGCGCTCGTCCTCGTCGCGACCGAGCTGACACGCGCGTGAACGGCGCCCGCCCACGGGCGGGGATCGGCTACTCCAACGTAAAGCCGACCTTCAGCGACACCTGCCAGTGCGCGACCTTGCCGTCGGTCACGTGACCGCGGGTCTCGGTGACGGTGAACCAGTGAATGTTGCGGACGGTCTGGCTCGCCTTCGCGATCGCCGTCTGCACGGCGTCCTCGATGCTGGTCGTGGAAGAGCCGGTGAGCTCGAGAAGCTTGTACACGTGTGCGCTCATGATGTTCCCCCAAGTGCGGTCGGTCGAGTCTAGGCTTTCGACGGCTGAGTCGACGTCCTCAGGCCGGCTCGACGATCGCTGCATTGATCATCGTCCTCAGCTCGCGCCGGATCGGATACGTGCTCGACGGGATCAGCTGGGTCAGGAAGACGACCGAGACGTCTTCGACCGGGTCGACCCAGAACGCGGTCGATGCCATGCCGCCCCACCAGTATTCGCCGGGCGACGACGAGACGCCGCACCGGACCGGATCGGTCGTCATCGCGAAGCCGAGGCCGAAGCCGACGCCCTGGTACATCGCCTCGGAGAACATCGACACCGAGACGTCGGCGAGGTCGCGGCCGCCGGGCAGGTGGTTGGCGCGCATCAGCTGCAGCGTCTTCGGGCCGAGCAGGCGCACGCCGTCGAGCTCGCCGCCGCGGCGCAGCAT
>DASXIP010000206.1:0-2403 GCA_036497875.1 Caldimonas sp. | reverse complement strand
GACGACTCGATGGAGGCCAAGTTCGGCCGCGACCTTCAGCGCGCCGCCTTCGGCTACTCGACGCAGGAGATCGAGTTTCAGATCGAGGCCTACCTGCGCTACCAGGGCGACAAGTTCAGCGAATACTTCGACGCCAACACGTATCTGCTGATCACGCGCGCGCTCGATTACTTCGACCCGGCGGGCGCCCATGGCGGCGACCTGACGGCGACCTTCGCGCCGGCCCGCTGCCGCTTCCAGCTGGTCAGCTTCACGACCGACTGGCGCTTCGCTCCGGCGCGTTCGCGCGAGATCGTGAAAGCGCTGGTCGACAACCGACGCGACGTCAGCTACGCCGAGATCGACGCGCCGCACGGCCACGACGCCTTCCTGCTCGACGACCCGCGCTACCACGGCGTCATGCGCGCATGCTTCGCCAACCTCGCCCAGGAGGTGGCGTGAGTGATCGCAAGGACATCGAGCTGATCGCCGAACTGGTGCCGCACGGCTCGCGCGTGCTCGACCTCGGCTGCGGCAACGGCGAGCTGCTCGCGCTGCTCGAGCGCGAGCGCGGCTGCAGCGGCTACGGGATCGAGATCGCCGATGCCAACGTGCTCGCCTGCCACGAGCGCGACGTCAACGTCATCCAGCTCAACCTCGAGGAAGGGCTCGCGCTGTTCGACGACAAGAGCTTCGACGTCGTTCTTCAGCTCGACACGCTGCAGCACCTGCGGAACACCGAGAAGATGCTGCGCGAGACGGCGCGCGTCGGCCGGATCGGCATCGTCAGCTTTCCCAACTTCGCGCACTGGCCGAACCGCCTGCACGTTGCGCTCGGCAGGATGCCGGTGACACGCGTCCTGCCGTACGAGTGGTACGACACGCCCAACATCCGCGTCGGCACCTACGCGGACTTCGAGATCCTGGCGAAGAAGGACGGCTTGACGATTCTCGATGCGTTCGGCATCCAGGCCGGCCGGACCGTCCGCACGCTGCCCAACCTGCTCGCGAGCGTCGCTGTCTTCAAGTTCGAGGCGACCTAGGCGATGTTGCAGATGCCAGGGCGGTTCGACGGCGCGTCCGCAAAGAAATGCGGTGCGCGCCTTGCGCGCGCCGGCCGTGCGCGGGATGATGACCGCGGGCAATCAAACTCGATGGAGCTACGTCGGTGGCGACAGTGACGGACGTGGTGCAGGACTTGCCCGACTTGGTGCCTGCACGCGACCGCCCCAACGGCTCGAGCGAGTCGCTGTTGCTGTTCGCAGCGCTGGCGGCGATCGTCGCCTGTGCCTGGTTCCTGACTCTCGATGCACGGCACCTGCTGCCTGCCGACGAAGGGCGCTACGCCGAGATCGCGCGCGAAATGCTGGCCAGCGGCGACTGGGTCACCATTCGCTACAACGGCGTCAAGTACTTCGAGAAGCCGCCGTTTCAGATCTGGATGACGGCGCTCGCCTTCAAGGCGTTCGGCATCGGCGAATGGCAGGCTCGCCTCTGGACAGCACTCTGCGGCGCAGCGGGGCTGATCGTCACCGCGACCGCCGCCGCGCGCTGGTACGGGAGGCGCGTCGGCATGCTGACCGGGCTCGTCCTGCTCGCCGCGCCGGCCTGGAACATCGGCGGCCATTTCAACTCGCTCGACATGGGCCTGTCGGCGGCGCTCGCGTTCGTGCTCGCGGGCTTCCTGATCGCCCAGCATCCCGCCGCTTCCGGCATCACGCGCCGCAACTGGATGCTGGTGGCGTGGGCTGCGATGGGCATCGCCATCCTGACCAAGGGCTTGATCGGTCTCGTGCTGCCCGGATTGATCCTCGTCGTCTACTCCGTGGCCGCTCGCGATGGCAGCGTCTGGCGCCGACTCCACCTCGGCGTCGGGCTGCTCGTGATGCTGGCAATCGCCACACCCTGGTTCGTGCTCGTCTCGCGGCGAAATCCGGAGTTCCTCGACTTCTTCTTCATCCACGAGCACCTGCAACGCTATCTCTCGCCCATCCATCACCGCGAGGGAAGCTGGTGGTATTTCCTGCCGCAGCTCGTGCTGGGGTTCCTGCCGTGGCTCGGGCTGTCGTGGTCGATGGCCAAAGGGGTGCGCTCCGAGCCGGCACACGAAGGATTTCGCCCCGCGCTCCTGCTCGGCGTCTGGGCAGCGTCGATCCTGGTCTTCTTCAGTTTCTCGAGCTCCAAGCTTCCGGGCTACGTCCTGCCGCTCTACCCGGCGTTGGCGATCCTCGCGGCTTGCGCACTCGATCGGCTCGACCGCCGACAGTGGCGGCGCCACGTCCTTGCCGCGCTCCTGCTGATGGTGATCGGCTGCATCGCGACACCGTTCGTCGCTCGGCAGGGAACGATCGGGACACCGAACGCGCTGTACCGCGAGTTCGCGCTGTGGCTGGCGGCCGCCCTCGCGCTCGGCCTGGTCGGCTT
>DASXIP010000205.1:0-2629 GCA_036497875.1 Caldimonas sp. | reverse complement strand
CCGCCAGCGCGACAGTGCCGATCGCAAACCGCCAGACCCGGAACCGACGCAGCTGCACCTCGAAGACCAGGCTCTCGCGCATGGCAGGCGCCGCCGCGAGCTCAGACGCGCTTGAAGACGAGGGTGCCGTTGGTACCGCCGAATCCGAAGTTGTTCTTCACGGCATGCTCGATCCGCATCGGCCGCGCCGTATTGGCGCAGTAGTCGAGGTCGCACTCCGGATCCTGGTTGAAGATATTGATCGTCGGCGGCGCGACCTGCTCGTGCAGCGCGAGCACGGTGAACACCGACTCGATGCCGCCGGCGCCCCCGAGCAGGTGGCCCGTCATCGATTTCGTCGAACTGACAACGAACTTCTTGGCGTGATCGCCAAACGCGAGCTTGATTGCGTTGGTCTCGTTGACGTCGCCAAGCGGAGTCGAGGTGCCGTGGGCGTTGAGGTATTGCACTTCGTCGGGGTTGAGCCCCGCCGAGCGCAGTGCGGCCTGCATCGACCGCTTCGGGCCCTCGACATTGGGCGCGGTCATGTGGAACGCGTCGGCGCCCATGCCGAAGCCGATCAGCTCTGCGTAGATCCTGGCGCCGCGCCGCTTCGCATGCTCGTACTCCTCGAGCACGACGACGCCGGCGCCCTCGCCGAGGACGAAGCCATCGCGGTCCTTGTCCCACGGGCGCGACGCCGTCGCCGGGTCGTCGTTGCGCGTCGAGAGAGCGCGCGCGGCGGCGAAGCCGCCGACGCCGAGCGGAGAGACCGTCGCCTCCGAGCCGCCGGCGATCATGACGTCGGCGTCGCCGTGCGCGATCAGGCGGCCGGCCATGCCGATCGAATGCAGCCCGGTCGTGCAGGCGGTGACGATCGCCAGGTTCGGGCCCTGGAAGCCGAACATGATCGAGACGTGGCCCGAAATCATGTTGATGATCGACGCCGGAACGAAGAACGGCGTGATCCGCCGCGGGCCGCGCTTCTCGAGCTCGGCCTTGGTGTCCTCGATGAGCGGCAGGCCGCCGATCCCCGAGCCGATCAGGCAACCGATCCGCTCCGCCTCCTCGGCGCCGAGCTGGTCGTTGGTGGGGATGCCGGCGTCGCGAATCGCCTGGATCGATGCCGCCAGGCCGTAGTGGATGAACGCGTCCATGTGACGCGCGTCCTTGGCCGGAAAGTAGTCCTCGACCTGGAAGCCCTTGACCTCGCCCGCGAAGCGGCACGCGTACGCGGAGGCGTCGAACTTCGTGATGTCGGCAATGCCCGTGCGGCCGGCGAGCAGATTCTTCCAACCTTCGGCGACGCTGTTGCCGACCGGGCTGATCAGTCCGAGCCCGGTGACGACGACGCGGCGCGAATTCATCGGAGCGGTCGCTGCGCTCAGGCGGCCTTCTGGTGCTTCGACGCGTAGTCGATCGCGAGCTGGACGGTGGTGATCTTCTCGGCTTCCTCGTCGGGAATCTCGATCCCGAACTCGTCCTCGAGCGCCATCACGAGCTCGACCGTGTCGAGCGAGTCGGCGCCCAGGTCGGCGACGAACGCCTTTTCGTTCGTCACGTCGGCCTCGGGGACTCCGAGCTGCTCGGCGATGATCTTCTTGACTCGTGCATCTATATCGCTCATGACTCCTCCGGGAGTGTGAAAAAGTACGCGGATTCTAAAGGGCGGCGCCTCGGTTGCCCGACGTGCCAAGGGTGCGCGTCAGGACATCAACATGCCGCCGTTGACGTGCAATTCAGTGCCCGTGATGTAGGACGCGTCCGGCGACGCGAGGAACGCCACGGCGTTCGCGATCTCGATCGGCTGGCCGAGCCGGCCGAGCGGGATTTGTGACAGAAGCGCGGCCGATTGGGCTTCGCCGAGCGCTCGCGTCATATCGGTCTCGATGAACCCGGGCGCGACGCAATTGACCGTGATGCCGCGGCTGCCGACCTCGCGCGCCAGCGCCCGCGTCATGCCGGCAACGCCGGCCTTGGCGGCGGCATAGTTCGCCTGCCCCGGGTTGCCGCTAGCGCCGACGACCGACGTGATGTTGACGATCCGGCCGTAGCGCTGCTTCATCATCGGCCTGAGCACCGCTCGGCTGGCGCGAAACACCGCGCTCAGGTTGGTCGCGAGAACGACATCCCAGTCCTCGTCCTTCATCCGCATCGACAGCGTGTCGCGGGTGATGCCGGCGTTGTTGACGAGGACGTGAAGCGCGCCGAGATCGCGTACGACGGCGTCGACCGCCGCGCCGACCGCATTGCCGTCGGTGACGTCGAGCACGATGCCGCGGCAGCCCGCGTGGGCGGCGAGCGCCTCGTCGATTCCTGCCGCGCCCGCCTCGCTCGTCGCGGTGCCGACGACGCGAAATCCCTTCGCGGCGAGCACTTGCGCGATCGCCCGGCCGATGCCGCGCGACGCGCCAGTGACGAGCGCCACCTGCCCCGACACGGCGACGGAATCGCTCATCCGAGGAGCGCCGCGGCGGCGGCGAGCGATGCCGGATCGTGCACGGTCGCTGAGACGGCGTCGGGCTCGATCCGCTTGACCATCGCGGTGAGCACGCGCCCCGGACCGCACTCGAAGATGTGGCCGACGCCGCGTGCGCGGATCGCGTGGATCGTCTCCGCCCAGCGAACCGGCCCGAACGCCTGGCGATAG
>DASXIP010000204.1:0-7100 GCA_036497875.1 Caldimonas sp. | reverse complement strand
CGGTCGCCAGGTGGCTGGTTGACATGGGAAGACTCGGGGCTCGTGAAAAACCGGCGTCTCCCGACCCTTGCACGCGAGATGAATGCCGCGCGGCCGAAGCTCGCCGTGGCGCCGGCGCAGGCCGCAAGCGGTGCGGCAGGGTGCGTTGCGGCGCGAGGAGGCGGCGGGGGCGAGCATGCGAAGGGGTCGAAAAGTTATCCCGATTCTACGGGCCGCGCTCAATCCGGACCGGAGCGCTGCCTATCATCGGCCGATGAATGATCCAGCACCGCACGGCGTCGCCGCGGCGCCAGCGGCGGCTTCGGTGCCACCGCGGCCGACCGTCTTCTTCATCTCCGACGGCACCGGCATCACCGCCGAGACCTTCGGCAACTCGATCCTGTCGCAGTTCGCGATCAAGCCGCGTCACTTGCGACGGCCGTTCATCGACACGCCCGACAAGGCGCACCAGGTCGTGCGCGAGATCAACCACACCGCCGAGCACGACGGCAGAAAGCCGATCGTCTTCATCACGCTCGTCAACACCGAGATCCTCTCGATCGTCAAGGAGCAGTCGCACGGCCTCGTGCTCGACATGTTCAACACCTTCATCGAGCCGCTCGAGGCGGAGTTCGGAATCACGTCGAACCACCGTATCGGCCGCTTCTCCGACGTCTCCGATAGCCAGGAGTACACCGACCGGATCGAGGCGATCAACTTTGCGCTCGCGCACGACGACGGCCAGTCGGCGAGGAGCCTCGCCGAGGCCGACGTCATCCTGGTCGGCGTCAGTCGCAGCGGCAAGACGCCGACCTCGCTCTACTTGGCGATGCAGCACGGCGTCAAGGCAGCCAACTATCCGCTCATCCCCGAGGACTTCGAGCGCGCCAAGCTGCCGTCGACGCTCGTGCCCTTCAAGACGAAATGCTTCGGCCTGACGATCGATCCCGACCGGCTGGCACGGATCCGCACCGAGCGACGCCCGAACAGCAAGTACGCGTCGCTGGATAACTGCCGCTACGAAGTGCGCGAGGGCGAGAGGATGATGAAGCGCGAGGGAATCGCGTGGCTGTCGTCGACCCACAAGTCGATCGAGGAGATCGCGACCACGATCCTGCGTGACGTTCGGCCCGACCGGCTGGCGTATTGAGGGCGCGGCAGCGATGCCGCTGGCCGGTTCAGGTCCCGAGCATCTGCTCGATGTCGGCAAAGCTCTGCGCGACCTCGATCATGTCGATGATCGCGCCGAGCTGACGTTCGACCTGCGCCCGCGAGATCACGCCGCGAACGCGCGCCGGCGCGCCGCCGGTGCCGCGCACGCGCGCCGGCGCACCGCCAGCGCCGCCCTCGACGACGAGCAGGTGGTTGCGGCCCTGCTTCCTGAGCGTCGCGACGATGTTGCGGACGGTCGCCAGCTGCATGTGCGCGAGGTCGATGGCATCGAGCGACGACAGGCCGACCATGACATCGGCAACCGAAAGCTCGTCGTAGCGGACGTTGCGCTGCTGGATGATGCGCATTGCGCGATCGCCGTGCAGGTCGGTGCTCGTGATCAGGCCTTCCAGGCTCGGCATCTCGGTGACGACGAAGAGCATCCGTACGCCCTGATAGATCATGATCTGCTCGGCCTGGCGCAGCGTTGTGCCCGGGCTGGTCGTCGCCGCCTTCACTTTCGTCAAGTCGGTCATGACCGCGAGCGCGGGCGAGTCCAGCGTCACCGCGCCGGCCTGCCAGTGCTGCGCCTGCGCGATCGCGGTGGGAGGCTGCAAGCGCCGGGTCGCCAGCGCGCTCTCTGGGTGCATGTCGATCTCCTCGGGTGGGACGCAGCAAACTCCGCTCCCGGCAACACGGTACCCGCAATTGCCGGGGAATGCCATCCCGCGGTCATTGGGTCAAAGTCGACCGAAGCAAACGCTCGGGTCCGGTCGAGGCAGGCGCTCACGCGCCTCGACGCCGGCGAGTTACTTCTGTAGCTTGAGGTAGGCGATGAGGTCGGCGCGTGCCTGCGCATCGTCGATCCGGAAGAACATCTTGGTGCCGGGAACGAGTGCGCTCGGATTGACCAGCCAGCGGTCGAGCGTTGACTCGTCCCAGGTGATCCCCGAGCGCTTCAGCGCCGGCGAATAGTCGTAGTCGGCGATCGTCGCGGCGCGCCGGCCGACGACGCCGCGGTGCTTTGGGCCGACGTCGTTCTCGTCGATCGAGTGGCAGGCCGCGCACGCCTGGTAAAGCGTCTTGCCGCGCGTCGCATCGCCGGCCAGGGCGTTCGTCGCTGGCGCTCCCGGCTGCGCGACGGCGGCGACCGAGGCCGCAAAGAGCGCGAGGGCGGCAACGGCGGCGAGCGCAACGCGTCGCCCGCGTACAGCGGTGAGTCGCATCATGCCTCCCCCGGATCAGGCGATCGTCGTGTCGGCCAACGCGAACGGGCCGCGCGGCGATGCGATCGACACCGTCGTGACGCCGAGCATCGTGCGCAGCCGGTCGGCGGCGACGGTGAGCGGCCCCGGGCCGGCGCCCTGCCCGACCGCCGGTTGCGGATACGCCGTCGAACGCGCGGTGTGGAAGGTGATGTTGCCCTCGACCTTCTGCACGATCTGGTGGATGTGGCCGTTCAGGATCGTGGCCGCGCCGAAGCGGCGCAGCATCGCGATCGCCTGATCGCCGTCGCCAGTGCCCCACCCCCAGGGTTCATGGACCGTCCACAACGGCATGTGCGCGAAGACGACGATCGGCGTGCTCGCCGACCGTGCCTTCAGGTCCGTTGCCAGCCACGCGAGCTGGTCGCCGCCCAGATTGCCGACGCCGCCATCCTTGAAGTCGAGCACGTTCACAAGGGCGACAAAGTGAACCCCGGAATGGTCGAAGCTGTAGTAGCCCTTGTTGGCGGAGGCCTTGCCGAAGCGCTTGAAATACTCGGCGGCACCGGCGTCGAGGGTGTCGTGCTCGCCGGGCACGGTGTGCATCTCGGTCGTGTGCAGCTCGGCGAGGAGCTGCTGCGCATCGTCGAATTGCGCCGCCTTCGACAGGTGTGTGATGTCGCCGGTGTGGATGACGAGCGATGGCCGATCGGGCATGGCGTTGACCAGTGCGATCGTCTGCTTGAGGGTTCCGTCGACGTCGGGATTCGCTTCCTTGGCAAAGCCGATGTGGGTGTCGCTGATCTGCACGAAGAGCGGCTTGCCGGGAGCAGCGTCGTCGGCCGCCGCGAGCGCCAGATCGACCGGGGCCAGGATTCCTCCGGCAAGCGTGAAGACGGTTCCGGCACCGCCGTAGGCGAGGCACTTGAGCGCGTTCCGGCGCGAAGGTGAGCGAAGTCGGTCGGACATGCCTGGCTCCTGTTGGACGTCGACCCGTAGCACGGGCGTTCATGCAGACCAGGCGCGGCCGCCGGATATTCCAGCGCGGAACGAAAAGCCCGACCGATTCGCTCAGGGGTGGAATAAATTCGGCGCCAGCCCGGTCTGCCCTCGGGAGCGAATGGACATGGGAAACGACGCGGACTGGCGACGATTCGAGCAGCTGGCGCTGCCGCATCTCAACGCCGCCTACAACCTGGCGATGTGGCTGACGCGCAATGCCGACGACGCGCAGGATGTCGTCCAGGAGGCGCTCCTGCGCGCGATGCGCTACATCGACGGCCTGCGCCTGGAGAGCGCGCGGCCGTGGCTGCTGCAAATCGTGCGACACACGTGCTACTCGTGGCTGCGGGCGAACCGCCCGGCCGGCCACGTCTCGCTCGACGACACCGAGGACACCTGGCCCGAGTTGGCGACGTCGCCGGCGAGCGAGCCGCCCGCGATCGCGATTCGCAGGGCCGACCGGCAGCAGATCAACGACGCGATCGCGGCGCTGCCGGTCGCCTACCGGGAGGTCTTCGTGCTGCGCGAGCTCGAGGATCTCTCCTATCTCGAGATCGCCCGGATTGCCGAGATTCCGATTGGCACCGTGATGTCACGACTGGCGCGCGCGCGTGGGCTGATGCGCAATGCGCTCGCGCCGGCGGCGCGACCGGTTCTGCGCACGGTAGGGCGACCGGCTCAAGGCGGGGTGGGCTCATGAAGACGACTGCAGCGTCCTGGAGGATCGACGCATTCGTCGATGGCGAGCTCGATCTCGCCGGCCAGCTCGAGATCGAGGATCGCATGCAGCAAGACGAGTCGCTGCGCGCGCAAATCGAGAGCCTGCGCGCCTTGCGCGAGACGGTTCGCGAGATGGCCGACCGGCACGCCGCGCCGGCGGCGCTTCGCGACCGGATGACCACGATGCTCGACCCGGCTCGGCGTGAAACCAGGGCGGCCGCCCTGGTTGCGGCGCCGCGAACGTCGACGCTGTCAAGAACGCTCGACCGCTGGCTCGGCGGCTGGCGGCCGCTGATCGCGGCGACCGCGGTCGTCGCGCTGCTCGCGATCGTGCTCAATGTCGTCCTCCAGTCGGCAACGCAGGAGCGGCTGATGGACGAGGCCGTTGCGAGCCATGTCCGCTCGACGATCGGCCAGCACCTGGTCGACGTCGCCTCCTCGGACCATCACACCGTCAAGCCGTTCCTCTCGGCGCGGCTCGGCTTCTCGCCGCCGGTCTACGCGCTGGCGCTGCCCGGCTCGGTGTTCCTGGGCGGTCGGGTCGACTATCTCGACGGTAGGCCGGTCGCGGCGCTCGTCTACCGCCAGGGCGAGCACGTCGTCAACTCGTTCGTCTGGCCGGATGCCGGCGGCGACAGCAAGCCTGTGCTCGCCACCGAGCGCGGCTTTCTGGTCGCGCACTGGGTGCAGGGCGGCATGCGCCACTGCGTGATCTCGGACGTCAATCGCGACGAGTTCCAGCGCCTGGTCGACGCGGTGCGATCGGGTTCGGCGGCGGGCTGAGGGCGAGAGCGGCCGGCGCAAATCTCGGACGCGCAGGCAACCCGCGCCGACGCTCAGTCAGGTGCGACGAGCCGCAGCGTCGAACAATGCCGCCAGCCGTCGCGATGCACCGCGCAAGCTCGCCACGACGGTGCCACCACCGGAGCGTCACATGCAAGCACTGTCCTACTCCACGCTGGACCGGGAGGCCCGCCAACTGCCTTCGTCCGACGTTGCCACCTTCGCAGCGCAGATCAGCGGCGGCGTCCTGAGCAGCGCCGACGCTGGCTACGACGAGGCGCGCAAGATCTGGAACGCGACCGTCGACCGCCGCCTGGCGCTGATCGCACGCTGCCTGAAGGACCGCGACGTCCAGGCGGCGGTGCGCTTCGCCGCCGCGCACCGGATGCTGCTCAGCGTCCGCGGCGGCGGCCATCACATCGCCGGCAACGCCGTCGCCGACGGTGGCCTCATGATCGACTTCTCCGGCATGCGCGAGATCGCTGTCGATGCCGAGCGGCGAACCGCCCGCGTCGCCGCCGGCGCGCTGCTCGGTGACCTCGACCGCGCGTCGCAGGCGCACGGCCTGGCGATCCCGCTCGGCATCAACTCGACGACTGGCGTCGCCGGCCTGACGCTCGGCGGTGGCTTCGGCTGGCTGACGCGGCGCCTCGGCCTGACGATCGACAACCTGCTCGGCGCCACCATAGTCACCGCCGACGGCGAGCTGCGCAAGGTCTCGGCTAGCTCGGATCCGGATCTGTTCTGGGCGCTGCGCGGCGGCGGCGGCAACTTCGGCGTCGTCACGTCGTTCGAGTTCAAGCTCCATCCGATCGGGCCCGAGCTGCATGCCGGACTCGTTGTCTATCCCGCGACGCAGGCACGGCAGGTCCTGCGCGCATGGCGCGACTTCAACGCCACCGCGCCCGACGCGCTGAGCGTCTGGACGGTGTTGCGGAAGGCGCCGCCGTTGCCGTTCTTGCCCGCGTCCGCGCATGGCACCGACGTCGTCGTCTTCCCGCTCGTCTACAGCGGCAGCGTCGAGGACGGCCAGCGTGCCGCCGCGCCGGTACTCGAGTTCGGCACGCCGATCGGAAGCGCCGTCGGGCCGACGCCCTACGCCGGGTTCCAAACCGCGTTCGATCCCCTGCTCGCACCCGGTAGCCGCAACTACTGGAAGTCGAACAACTTCAGCTCGCTCAGCGACGCGGCGCTCGACGTCGTAGTCGAATCGGCGTCGGCGTCGCCAGGGCCCGAGTGCGAGATCTTCGTCGCCCAGCTGGGCGGCGCGATGGCTCGCGTGCAACCCGGCGACACGGCGTTCGTCGGCCGCGACGCGAACTACATCATGAACGTGCACGGACGCTGGTCGGACCCACGCGACGACGACAAGATTCGCGATTGGGCACGCCGGTGCTTCCAGGCCTCGGCGGCGCACGCGACCGGCAGCGGCTACGTCAACTTCCTCACCGAGGACGAAGGCGAGCGCGTCGCCGCCAGCTACGGAGCGAACCATGCGCGTCTGCAAGCGGCCAAGCGCCGCTACGACCCGGCCAACCTGTTCCGGATGAACCTCAACATCGCGCCTGCGACCGGGCCAGCGTAATCCGGATCGGCGTGACGAGCACCGACCTGCGCGGATGCGCCGTCAGCGGCGCGACCCCGGCGGCACTCGCCGCGTTCGAGCACGCGCTCGCCGGCTGGCAATCCTGGCGTCTCGACGAGACCGCTGGGCTGGCGACGGCGGCGCGCGAGGCACCCGGGTTCGTGATGGCGCACGTGCTCGCGGCATGGCAGCTCGTCAGCGGCCGCGACCTGCATCAGGTCGCCGCCGCGCGGCCGCTCGTCGCGCATGCGCTTCGATGGCCGGCCAACGATCGGGAGGGGATGCATCTGGCGGCGCTCTCGTCGGCGCTCGCCGACGACTTCGAAGGTGCGAAGGCGCAAATCGGCCGCGTGCTCGGGCGAGCTCCGCGCGACGCGGTCGCGCTCCACGTCGCGCATTGGTTCGACCACATCACCGGCGACATCACGCGCATGCGCCGACGCATCGCGAAAGCGCTGCCGGCGTGGTCGCGCGACGATCCCGGCTACCACGCGGTGCTCGCGATGTACGCATTCGCGCTCGCGGAGTCGGGCCGCTACGCGCGCGCCGAGGCTGCGGCGGGCGCCGCCCTGGAGCTGAATCCGCTCGACGCACGCGCCTGCCACGCCATGGCGCACGTGTTCGAGATGACCGATCGCGCCGAGGCGGGCGTGCGTTGGATGTCCGAGCACGCC
>DASXIP010000203.1:0-1956 GCA_036497875.1 Caldimonas sp. | reverse complement strand
TTGCGAGTGACTTCCGGTTACGCGCGACGATCGCCCGAGGCCCACTCGTAGAATCGAGTCGATGATGGCGGCCCGTGAAGAACTGCTCGATGCGCTGCGCGCGGCGATCGCCGAAGTCAGCCCGGGCACTCCGCTGGCCGCGGCGTTCGAGACGCCGCGGCAGGCCGACCACGGCGACCTCGCCGTCACCGCGGCGATGCCTCTGGCCAAGACGCAACGACGGAATCCGCGCGAGGTTGCGGCCGAGCTGATCGCCGCCTTGCGCGCGAAGAGTGCGGTCGAGCGCTGGGTCGAGTCGATCGAGGTTGCAGGGCCCGGCTTCATCAATCTGCACTTGCGTGCGGCCGCACGGCAGCGCCTCGTCGCCGAGGTGCTCGCCGGGGGCGAAGCGTTCGGCACCCGCCGGGCAAGCGGCGATTCGGTGCTCGTCGAGTTCGTCTCCGCGAACCCGACCGGGCCGCTGCACGTCGGCCATGCGCGCCAGGCAGCGCTCGGCGATGCGATCTGCAACCTGCTCGAAACGCAGGGCCGCCGCGTCGTCCGCGAGTTCTATTACAACGACGCCGGCGTGCAGATCGCGACGCTCGCACTCTCGGTCAAGTCGCGCGTCGATGGCGTCAAGCCCGGCGACCCCGACTGGCCCGAGTCTGCGTACAACGGCGACTATGTCGCCGACATCGCCGCCGACTTCGCCGCCGGCAAGACCGTCCGCGCCGACGACCGCAGCTTCAGCGCGTCGGGCCGCGGCGACGATGTCGACGGCATCCGCGAGTTCGCGGTCGCCTACCTGCGCCACGAGCAGGATCTCGACCTGCAGGCGTTCGGCGTCCGCTTCGACAACTACTACCTCGAGTCGAGCCTGTACGCGAGCGGCCGCGTCGAAGCGACGGTCGAGCGGCTCGTCGCCGCTGGCAAGACCTACGAGGATGGCGGCGCGCTCTGGCTGCGCACGACCGAGTACGGCGACGACAAGGACCGCGTGATGCGCAAGTCCGACGGCAGCTACACCTACTTCGTCCCCGATGTCGCCTACCACCTCGCCAAGTTCGAGCGCGGCTTCACCAAAGCGATCAACATCCAGGGCACTGACCACCACGGCACGATCGCGCGCGTGCGCGCCGGGCTGCAGGCGGCCGGCGCCGGCGTGCCGCCGAGCTACCCGGACTATGTGCTCAACACGATGGTGCGCGTCGAGCGCGGCGGCGAGGAGGTGAAGATCTCCAAGCGCGCCGGCGGCTACGTGACCCTGCGCGACCTGATCGACTGGACGAGCCGCGACGCGGTGCGCTTCTTCATGCTGAGCAGGAAGGCCGATACCGAGTTCACCTTCGACATCGACCTCGCGCTCAAGCAGAACGACGAGAACCCGGTCTTCTACGTCCAGTACGCGCACGCCCGGATCTGCTCGGTGCTCGAGCAATACCGCGCGCAGGGCGGCGACGCAGCCGCGGTCGACGACGCCGATCTCGCGCTGCTCAGGGCGCCGAGCGAGACGGCGCTGCTGCGCAAGCTGGCCGAGTACGCACCGATGCTCGCCGCAGCAGCGGCGGGCCTTGCGCCGCACGAGGTCACGTTCTACCTGCGCGAGCTGGCGGCGAGCTTTCACAGTTACTACGCGGCGGAGCGCTTCCTGGTCGACGACGCGGCGCTGGCGCGCGCGCGCCTCGCGCTGCTCGCGGCGACGCGGCAGATCCTGCGCAACGGGCTCGCCGTGCTCGGCGTTTCCGCTCCCGAACGCATGCAACGAGAGACAGAGACGGCATGAAGGAACTCGGCTCGCGATCCCTCCAGCGCGGAGGCTTTCTGATCGGCTTCGTCATCGGTGTGCTGATCGGCCTCGCGGCAGCGCTCGGCGTCGCGCTCTACGTCACCAAGGCGCCGATTCCATTCGTCAACAAGGTGCCCGCTCGATCGCCGACGCAGGACGCCGCCGAGGCCGAGCGCAATCGCAACTGG
>DASXIP010000202.1:0-3199 GCA_036497875.1 Caldimonas sp. | reverse complement strand
TCACCGTCTTCACGACCTCGGGTCCGGTGACGAACATGTACGAGCTGTCCTTGACCATGAAGATGAAGTCGGTCATCGCCGGCGAATACACGGCGCCGCCGGCGCACGGGCCCATGATCATGCTGATCTGCGGCACGACGCTGGACGCGATCACGTTCCGCTGGAACACCTCGGCGTAGCCGCCGAGCGAGGCGACCCCCTCCTGGATGCGCGCGCCGCCGGAGTCGTTGAGGCCGATCACCGGCGCGCCGACCTTCATCGCCTGGTCCATCACCTTGCAGATCTTCTCCGCGTGCGCCTCCGACAGCGCGCCGCCGAAAACGGTGAAGTCCTGGCTGAAGACGAAGACCAGCCGGCCGTTGATCATCCCGTAGCCGGTGACGACGCCGTCGCCGGGCGGGCGGTTTTTCTCCATACCGAAGTCGTTGCTGCGGTGCTCGACGAACATGTCCCATTCCTCGAACGTGTCGGCGTCGAGGAGCAGGTCGATGCGTTCGCGCGCCGTGAGCTTGCCCTTGGCGTGCTGCGCCGCAATGCGCTTTTCGCCGCCGCCGAGCCGGGCGCGCGCCCGCTTGGCCTCGAGCTGCTGGATGATGTCGTGCATGCGTTGCTTCTCTGCTGCGTTGTCGTCGTCGATCAGCCCGCCGCGCGTGCGGCAGTGGTGGAAAACGCGCCCAGCAGGCGCCGCGCGGCGACCGTCACCGGCAGCCGCCCGGCGTCGACCGCCTGGAGCGTGTCGTCGAGCTGCGCGCGCACTTGCGGATGCGAGCGGAAGGTGTCGCGCAGGCCTGCGTCGATACGCTCCCAGAGCCACGCCAGCACTTGCTTGCGACGGCGCTCGGCAACGCCGCCGCGCTGCTCCTGGCCGGCACGAAACGACTCGATCGCACGCCAGACCGCGGCGACCTGGTCGGCAGCGAGCGCGCAGGACGCCAGCACGCGCGGCGCCGGCACGCCGTCGCCGCGGCGCGCGACCAGCCCCAGCGCCGACGCGATCTGCGCGACTGCGCGCGTCGCCGCGGCGGCGTCGAGATCGGCCTTGTTGACGACGACGAGGTCGGCGAGCTCCATGACGCCCTTCTTGATCGCCTGCAGGTCGTCGCCGGCGTTGGGCAGCTGCAGCAGCACGAACATGTCGGTCATGCCGGCGACCGCAGACTCGCTCTGGCCGACGCCGACCGTCTCGACGACGACGATGTCGTAGCCGGCGGCCTCGACGACGCGAATCGCCTCGCGCGTCGCCGCCGCGACGCCGCCGAGCGTGCCGCCACTCGGGCTCGGCCGCACGAACGCCGAGGGGTCGACCGAGAGCCGCTCCATCCGCGTCTTGTCGCCGAGGATCGAGCCACCGGAGACGCTCGAGCTCGGATCGACAGCGAGGACCGCGACGCGATGGCCGGCGGCGATCAGCTGCAGGCCGAGCGTCTCGATGAAGGTGGACTTGCCGACTCCCGGAACTCCCGACACGCCGAGGCGAAAGGCGTCGCGCGCGGGTGCGGGCAGCGCGGTCAGGAAGGCGTCGGCGCGGCCGCGGTGGTCGGCGCGGCTTGACTCGAGCAGCGTGATCGCCTTGGCGACGGCACGCCGCTGCGCTTGCCCCGGCGGCGCGAGCACCTTGTCGAGCAGGGCCTGATCGTCGGGCGGCAGCATCGCGGCGCGCACCCTTCGCTCAGGCGACACGGAGCGAGCGCTTGATCTGCTCGAGAACGTCCTTGGCGCTCGCCGGAATCGGCGTTCCCGGGCCGTAGATGCCTTTTACGCCGGCGTCGTAGAGAAAGCCGTAGTCGGGCCGCGGAACGACACCACCGACGAAAACGACGATGTCGCCCGCGCCCTGCGCCTTCAATGCCGCGATCAGCGCCGGCACCAGCGTCTTGTGGCCGGCAGCGAGCGTCGAGACGCCGACCGCGTGGACGTCGTTCTCGATCGCCTGGCGCGCGCACTCCTCGGCGGTTTGGAACAGCGGGCCGATGTCGACGTCGAAGCCGAGGTCGGCGAACGCGCTGGCGACGACCTTGGCGCCGCGGTCGTGACCGTCCTGGCCGAGCTTGGCGACCATGACGCGGGGCCTGCGCCCCTCGGCGTCGGCGAACTCGGCGATCTCGCGCTTCAGCTGGTCCCAGCCTTGAGCGCTGTCGTAGGCGGCGGCGTAGACGCCCGAGACCTTCTGCGTGTCGGCGCGATGGCGACCCCATGCCGCTTCGAGCGCATCGCTCACCTCGCCGACCGTGGCGCGGGCGCGGATGGCCCGGATCGAGAGGTCGAGCAGGTTGCCGTCGCCGCTCTCGGCCGATCGGGTCAGTGCGGCAAGGGCGGCGTCGACGGCCGACTGATTGCGGTTGGCCCGCACCGACCGCAGGCGTGCGAGCTGGCTCTCGCGCACCGCGTGGTTGTCGATGTCGAGCGTGTCGATCGGCGACTCCTCGGCGAGCTGGTACTTGTTGACGCCGACGATGACGTCCTCGCCGGAATCGATTCGTGCCTGCTTCTCGGCCGCGCTCGCCTCGATCTTGAGCTTGGCCCAGCCGCTCTGCACGGCCTTGGTCATGCCGCCCATCGCCTCGATCTCGTCGATGATCCGCCAGGCGGCATCGGCCATCTGCTGCGTCAGCGCTTCCATCGCGTAGCTGCCGGCCCAAGGGTCGACGACCGAGGTGATGTGCGTCTCCTCCTGGATCACGAGCTGCGTGTTCCGCGCGATCCGCGCGCTGAACTCGCTCGGCAGCGCGATCGCCTCGTCGAGGGCGTTGGTGTGCAGGCTCTGGGTGCCGCCGAACACCGCCGCCATCGCCTCGATCGTCGTTCGCACGACGTTGTTGTACGGATCCTGCGCCGTCAGCGTCCAGCCCGAGGTCTGGCAATGCGTGCGCAGCATCGAGCTCTTCGCCTCCAGGGGCTGGAACTCGGCCATGATCCGGTGCCAGAGCAGGCGCGCCGCGCGCAGCTTCGCGACCTCGAGATAAAAGTTCATCCCGATCGCGAAGAAGAAACTGAGCCGGCCGGCGAAGGCGTCGACGTCGAGTCCCTTCGCGAGCGCGGTGCGGACGTACTCGCGGCCGTCGGCGAGCGTCAGCGCGAGCTCGAGCGTCTGGTTCGCCCCCGCCTCCTGGATGTGGTAGCCGGAGATCGAGATCGAGTTGAACTTCGGCATGTGAGATGCCGTGTACGCGATGATGTCGCCGACGATGCGCATGCTCGG
>DASXIP010000201.1:0-2003 GCA_036497875.1 Caldimonas sp. | reverse complement strand
CAACGGTCCGGGAAACCGTCTTGCAGTTGCTGCGTGCGTTCGGAATGCGCCGCATCTTCGGCAACCCGGGCTCGACTGAGCTGCCGCTGTTTGTCGACTTCCCGCCCGACTTCGACTACGTGCTCGGCCTGCAGGAATCGGTGGTGGTCGGCATGGCCGACGGTCATGCCGCGGCGACGAAGAACGCCGCCTTCGTGAACCTCCATTCGGCGGTCGGCGTCGGCCACGCGATGGGAGCGATCTTCACCGCGTGGAAGAACCGCACGCCGCTGGTCATCACCGCGGGGCAGCAGGCGCGCTCGCTCTTCCCGTTCGACCCCTTTCTCTTCTCGGCGAACGCGACCGAGCTGCCCAAGCCGTACGTCAAGTGGAGCTGCGAGCCTGCGCGTGCCGAGGACGTGCCGTTGGCGATCGCCCGCGCCTACTACACCGCCATGCAGCCGCCGCAAGGGCCGGTGCTGGTCTCGATTCCATCCGACGACTGGGCACGACCCTGCGCTCCGGTCGAACCGCGTTGCATCGGCAGCGCTCCGCGCTGCGACGCCGAGGTCCTGGCGGCGATCGGCGACGCCCTCGACCGCAGCGAGCGGCCGGCGTTCGTGATCGGAGCCGGCGTCGACCGCGGCGGCGCCTGGCACGAGGTGCGCGCCCTCGCCGACCGCCATCGCGCACGTGTCTTCACCGCGCCGATGTCATCGCGTTGCGGCTTCGCCGAGGACCATCCCCAGTTCGCCGGCTTCCTGCCGGCGATGCGGGAAAAGATCGTCGCCGCGCTCGCCGGCAGCGACCTGGTGCTGGTGCTCGGGGCGCCCGCGTTCACGTACCACGTCGAGGGCCACGGCCCCCACCTGCCGGCCGGCGCGACGCTCTGCCAGATCATCGACGACCCCGAGATCGCCGCCTGGACGCCGGTCGGAACCACGGTCGTCGGCGACTTGCGCGCGGCGGTGCTCGAGCTGCTAGAGAGGCCGCCGCCGCGCGATCGCGTCGCCCAGCCCGGACGCGCCTTGCGACCGCATGCGGAAGCGTCGATGCCGATGTCGGTCGCCTTCGCGCTGCAGACCTTGGCCGAAGTCCGGCGGCCCGAACACATCGTGGTCGAGGAGGCGCCGAGTGCGCGGCCGGTGATGCACGGCTACCTGCCGATGCTGCGCAGCGAAACTTTCTACACGATGGCGAGCGGCGGTCTCGGCTTCGGGCTGCCGGCGGCGGTCGGCGTCGCGCTCGCACGGCCCGGGTCGCGGGTGATCGGCCTCGTCGGCGACGGCTCGGCGATGTACTCGATCCAGGCGCTGTGGAGCGCCGCGCAGCTGAAGCTGCCGATGACCTTCGTCATCCTCAACAACAGGCGCTATGCGGCACTGCAGGAATTCGCGCCCACCTTCGGCTTCGCCGCTGGCGCGAAGCTCGAAGGCACGGACTTGAGCGGCCTCGACTTCGTCGCCATGGCGCAAGGGATGGGCGTCACCGACGCGACGCGCGTCGAGCGCCCCGATGGGCTCCGCGATGCGTTGGAGTCGGCGCTGCGCTCGCCCGCGCCGGCCCTGCTCGAGATCGTCGTTGCCTGATCGAACCAGCCCCGGAGACGAACAGCCATGAAGACCACGACCGACCGCTTCCTTGCTTGCTCCCGCCTCGCGCGCCGGCTGCGCCTCGGCGCGCTCGCCGCCGCAGCGGTCGCCGCCACGGCTGCGCTTCCCGCGGGCGCCCAGGACAAGCCTGTCGCGCTCAAGCTCTCCAGCTGGGTGCCTGCGCAGCATCCGCTCAATCCGGCGCTGACCGCGTGGGCTGCCGATATCACCAAAGCATCGGGCGGAACGATCACAGCGACGCTCTTTCCGTCGGAGCAGCTGGGCAAGGCGTTCGACCACTACGACATGGCCAAGGACGGCATTGCCGACTTCGCCTATGTCAATCCCGGCTACCAGCCCGGGCGCTTCCCGGTCATCGCCGGCGCCGGCTTGCCCTTCATCTTCTCGAACGGCAAGGGCGGCTCGGCGGCG
>DASXIP010000200.1:0-2458 GCA_036497875.1 Caldimonas sp. | reverse complement strand
GCGTCAGTGGCCGTGCAGCACCGGATCGGCATGGCCCAACCGGCGCAACGTGTCCTGCGCGAGCGCCGAGTAGAGCGGCCGGCTGAGCCAGCGCGAGACGAGGCTCGACAGCATCGCCGCCGCCATCAGGCTCAGCACCATCGCGTGGCCGTCGACCATCTCCATCACGATGATGAACGCCGTGATCGGCGCTTGCGTCACGGCGGCGAGGAACGCGGTCATGCCGAGCGCGATCAGCGGCGCCGAGCCGTCGCTCATCTGCACGAGCAGGGCGACGTCGTTGCCGACGCCGGCGCCGATCGCGAGAGAAGGCGCGAACAGGCCGCCGGGAACGCCCGACCAGACCGCGAGCCAGGTCGCGATCAGGCGCAGCGTCACGTAGAGCAGCGGCATGTTGGTTTGGCCCTCGACCAGCCGCCGCGTGTAGTCGTAGCCGCTGCCGAAGGTGGCGCCGCCGCTCACCATGCCGATCACGGCGATCACCAACCCGCAAGCCGCCGCGAAGCGGACCGGATAGCTGCGCCGCCAGCGGCTGAAGCGGTCGTTGCCGGTCCCCACGATCGAGGCGTGCAGGAGGCGCGAGAAGAAGCCGCCGAGCAGCCCGCAACCAAGCGCGACGAGCAACCCTGGCAGGAGATAGTCGAAGCCGAGCTGCGGGACGTGGAGGACGCCAAAGTAGGTCGAGTTGCCGAACACCGAGACCGCCATGAGACCCGACAGCACGATCGCGGCGACGATCAGCCCGCTGCTGCGCTGTTCGATCTTTCGCGTCAGCTCCTCGATCGCGAACATGACGCCAGCCAGCGGCGCGTTGAACGCCGCGGCGATTCCGGCAGCGCCGCCGGCCACCAGCAGTCCCTGCTGCGTGATCGCGGTGCGTTGCGGCAGCCAGCGCTTCGCGTGCTGCAGAATGCCGGCAGCGATCTGCACCGACGGACCTTCGCGGCCGATCGCGAGGCCGCCGAGCAGGCCGCCGGCGGTGAGCATCGTCTTCGCCAGCGACAGGCGCAGCGACACCAGGCCGGCGCGCTGCGCCGGCTCGACGCTCGGCGACAACGCAGCCATCACCTGCGGAATGCCGGAACCGGAAGCGCCCGGCGCATAGCGCCGCGTCAGCCAGGCGAGCGCCGCGGTCCAGGCAGGCGTCCAGACAAGCGGCGCCCAAGCATGCCACGCGTACAGCAACGCGAACCCCTGCAGTGCGCGGTCGCTGAGCCAGGTGAAGGCGACGATCGCAAGACCGGCCGCAGCGGCATGGGCGAGCACCACGACGCGCGCCATCCATTGCCGCCAATCGGCGAGATCGCCGCGGACCGTGGCGACGACATCGGGCTGCTCCATGCCGAAGGCGACGCGTCGATGGCCGGCCGGCAGCGTCGCGTCGCTAGGCGGCGGGCTCGGAGCGCTGCTGCCCGACCGAGCTGTACGGCGTCAGCAGCTGCACGAGCTGGCCGTAGATCTTCGGGTTGCCGGCCACGACCTCGCGCTGGTGCAGGAAGTCGGCCTCGCCGGTGAAGTTGCCGATCAGGCCGCCGGCCTCGGTGACGAGCAACGACCCGGCGGCGACGTCCCAAGGCGAAAGCCCGGTCTCGAAGAAGCCGTCGTACCAGCCGGCGGCGACGTAGCAGAGGTCGAGCGCCGCAGCGCCGGGCCGGCGCATGCCGGCGCAGACTTTCATCACCGTCTCCATCATGTGCAGGTAGCGGCCGAGGTCGTCGCCCTTGCGGAACGGAAAGCCGGTGCCGATCAGCGCGTCGGCCATGCGCGGGCGCTTGGAGACCCGCAGCCGCTTGTCGTTGAGAAACGCGCCGCGACCCTTGCTCGCGTAGAAGAGGTCGTTGCGGGCGGGGTCGTAGACGACGGCCTGCTGGACCTGGTTGCGAAACGCGAGCCCGATCGACACCGCGTAGGTCGGCAGCCCGTGGATGAAGTTGGTCGTGCCGTCGAGCGGGTCGATGATCCAGACGTAGTCGCTGTCGCGCGCGCCGCGGGCGCTGCCCGACTCCTCGGCGAGGATGCCGTGGCCGGGGTAGGCAGCGAGCAGCGTGTCGATGATCGCCGCCTCGGCGGCATGGTCGACCTCGGTGACGAAGTCGTTCGGTGCCTTGGTGTTGACCTGCAGCCGTTCGAGGTCGAGCGAGGCGCGATTGATGATCGCCCCGGCGGCGCGCGCCGCCTTGGTGGCGATGTTGAGCATCGGATGCAGCGCTTGGGACATGGGAGCGGGGCTTTCGGGCGAGGCTGCGCGGGCGGCGGCAACGCCGGCCCGGCCGCGGGCGCGCTGCAAAATGAGCGAGCACGATTTTAGCCGCCATGCTCCACGACCCCACGCGCTTCGTCCTCGTCGGTACCAGCCACGCCGGCAATGTCGGCGCTGCGGCGCGGGCGCTCAAGGTGATGGGGTTCACGGAGCTGGTGCTGGTCGCGCCGCGCTGGGCCAACGTGCAGCGGCGCGCCG
>DASXIP010000199.1:0-2354 GCA_036497875.1 Caldimonas sp. | reverse complement strand
GTCTGGGTGACGATCTGCATCACCGACATCACCGTGCCGAAGCCCAGGCCGGTCACGACCTCGAGGCCGATCAGGAACGGCCGCGCCGACGGCAGGAACGCCAGCCCGGCCAGCGCAATCGCGGCGATGCCGAGGCCGACGCTCGGAATCGCCGTCGGCCGGCCGGTCCAGACAATGATCCGCCCCGTCAGCGCCGCGCCGCAGACGATTCCGGCGGTCAGCGGCAGCAGCAGCACGCCCGATTGCGCTGCATTCGAGCCGAGCGCCAGCTGCAGATAGATCGGCAGGTAGAAGATCATCGAGAACATCGCCGAGGCAAAGGCGACGACCGTGATCACGGCGTAGCGCACCGCTGGCAGCGCGAGCAGCTCGAACGGCAGGAACGGCCGCTCGGCGCGGCGCTCGACGCGGACGAGCGCGATCGCGGAGACGACCGCCACGACGACCAGCGCAATGCTGGTCGCCGAATCCCACGCGAAGCGGTGGCCGGCCGACGACAACCAGAAGAGCGCACTCGACGCGGTGAGCGCGAACAGACCGATGCCGTGGCTGTCCGGCCTGCCGGCGGCCGCGTGCCGGCGATCGTCGCCGAGCAGCGAGCGCAGACGCCAGAGAGCGATCGCGCAGAGCGGCAGGTTGATGAAGAAGAGCCACCGCCAGCTGGCGTGATGGACGACGAGGCCGCCGATCACCGGGCCGCCGATGCTCGCGGTGGTGAAGATGATCGCGAAGTACGCCTGGTTCCTGGCCCGCCGCCGCGGCGCGACGACCTCGCCGATCAGCGCCTGCGAGAGCGTCATCAGGCCACCGCCGCCGAGCCCTTGCAGGATGCGCGCCGCAATCAGCACGGTCAGTGTCGGCGCGATGCCGCATGCGAGCGAGCCCAGCGTGAAGACGACGATCGCGATCGAGAGCATCCTCCTGCGGCCGTAGCGATCGCCGAGACGGCCGTAGAGCGGCACCATGATCACCGACGCAAGCAGGTAGCCGACGGCGAGCCACGAGGTGTCGCGAAGGCTGCCGAGCTCGCGGCTGATCACCGGCGTTGCCGTCGCGAGCAGCGTCTGATCGGCCGCGGCGAGGAACATCGGCACCATGATGGCGGCGAAGAGACGCCGGAAGCGCGCGCGATCGAAGCTCGACGCGCGCATCGGACCTGCCGCATCCGAAGGCAACGCCGCGGCGCTGCGGCCTTCGAGAGGCGCGTCCATTGGCGGCGCGCCTTAGACGCGCCCAGTCGAGCCGAAGCCGCCGCTGCCGCGCTCGCTCGCGTCGAACGACGCGACGACGCGAAACTCCGCCTGGACGACGGGAACGACGACGAGCTGCGCGATGCGCTCGAACGGCTCGATCGTGAACGCCGCTTGGCCACGGTTCCAGCAGCTCACCATCAGCGGACCCTGGTAGTCGGAGTCGATCAGGCCGACGAGGTTGCCGAGGACGATGCCGTGCTTGTGACCGAGTCCCGAGCGCGGCAGGATCATCGCCGCGTGGCGGGCATCGCCGATGTGGATCGCGATGCCGGTCGGGACCAACTCGGTAGCGCCGGGTGCGAGGACGATCGCCGAGTCGATGCAGGCGCGCAGGTCGATCCCGGCGCTGCCCGCGGTGGCGTATGCCGGCAGGCGATCGGCGATGCGCTGATCGAGGATGCGGACGTCGACGCGCGTCATGACAATGGCGTCGCAACGGCGCCGGCGGCGGCCGCGCGCGGTGCAACTGCGATGCGGGTCGCGATATCGGCGACGAGCTGGCGCGCAAGCGAGAGCTTGGACGAACGCGCCAGCTCGCGCGAGCCGCTGGCGTCGATCAGCGTCAAGGCGTTGTCGTCGCGGCCGAACGTCGCCGGGCCGAGATTGGCGACGATCAGCGGCACGTTCTTGCGCTTGCGCTTCGCGCTTGCGTTGGCGACCAGCTCGCCGCTCTCGGCAGCGAAGCCGACACAGAACGGCGGCTTCGCCAGCGCGGCGACGCTGCCGAGGATGTCGGGGTTCTCGACCAGCTCGAACGCCGGCGCGCCGCGGCCCTCGACCTTCTTGATCTTGTCGCCGGCGACGTTGGCGACTCGCCAGTCGGAGACTGCCGCGGTGGCGATGAAGACGTCGCTTCGCACCACCTCGGCCATCACCGCCGCCTGCATCTCGAGCGCGGTCGTGACATCGATTCGCTGCACGCGCCGCGGCGTCTCGAGAGCGACCTGGCCGGCGACGAGGGTCACGTCGGCGCCCGCCTCGGCGGCGGCGCGTGCGATTGCGAACCCCATCTTCCCGCTCGAGCGATTGGTGAGGCCACGCACCGGGTCGATCGGCTCGAAGGTCGGCCCGGCGGTGACGAGGACGCGTCGGCCGGCGAGC
>DASXIP010000198.1:0-1687 GCA_036497875.1 Caldimonas sp. | reverse complement strand
CGGCTTCGGCGCCGGCGGCAGCGGCCCGCGTCCGTCGGCCGGCAACAAGGGCGATCCCAAGCAACCTGACCCGTTGCAGACCTCGGTCGGCTACATCGGTGCCGACGCCTTTCACCGCAAGAACCGCGGTCGCGGCGGCGGTGGCGGTGGCTACGGTGGTGGCGGAGGAGGTGGCGGCGGAGGAGGTGGTGGCGGCTACGGCGGTGGAGGCCGTCGCGGCCGCTGACACCTTCCGAGGGCGCGCGCGAGCGCCCCTCTAGAATCGAAGGCTTTGCCCAGGGACCCCGGAGAACAAGTCATGGCGGTGGAACGCACCCTCTCGATCATCAAGCCCGACGCGGTGGCGAAGAACGTCATCGGCCAAATCTACTCGCGTTTCGAAGGCGCGGGCCTGAGCATCGTCGCGGCCAAGATGAAGCATCTCTCGCGCGCCGAGGCCGAGGCGTTCTACGCCGTCCACCGCGGGCGACCGTTCTTCGGCGATCTGGTCTCGTTCATGATCTCCGGGCCGGTGATGGTCCAGGTCCTCGAGGGCGAGTCTGCGATCGCGAAGAACCGTCAACTGATGGGCGCCACCGATCCGAAGAAGGCCGACGCCGGCACGATCCGCGCCGACTTCGCCGCCAGCATCGATGCCAACGCGGTCCACGGCTCCGATGCCGGCGAGACCGCCGCCACCGAGATTGCGTTCTTCTTCCCCGGCATGGACCTGCACAGCCGCTGAACGGATCGATTGCGATGGACAATCTCCTCCAGTTCGACCGTGATGCGCTCGGCGACTGGTGCGAGCAGCAAGGCGAACAGCCTTTTCGCGCGACCCAGCTGTTTCGCTGGATTCACCAGCGCGGCGAGAGCGACTTCGCGGCGATGTCGAACATCGCTCGGCGGCTTCGCGACAAGCTGATCCCGAGCGCCGAGGTCAAGGCGCTGCCGGTTGCGAGCGAGCAGGTCGCCGGCGATGGCACGATCAAGTGGCTGTTCGACGTCGGCGGCGGCGACGCGGTCGAGACGGTCTTCATTCCCGACGCCAGTCGCGGCACGCTGTGCGTCTCGTCCCAGGCCGGCTGCGCGGTCAATTGCCGCTTCTGCGCGACGGGCCACCAGGGATTCAGCCGCAACCTGACGACCGCCGAGATCGTCGCCCAGCTCTGGCACGCCGAATTCGAGCTGCGCCGTAGGCTCGTCCTGACTCCGGGCGAGCGTGCGATCACGAACATCGTCATGATGGGCATGGGCGAGCCGCTTCAGAACTACGGCGCGCTGCTGCCGGCGCTCAGGATCATGCTTGACGATCACGGCTACGGTCTCTCGCGGCGTCGGGTGACGGTCTCGACCTCGGGCGTGGTGCCGATGATCGACCGCCTGCGCGACGACTGCCCGGTCGCGCTCGCGGTGTCGCTGCATGCGCCCGACGATGCGCTGCGCGACGAGCTGGTGCCGCTGAACCGCAAGTACCCGATCGCCGAGCTGCTCGCCTCGGCGCGGCGCTATCTCGAGCGGGCGCCGCGCGACTTCATCACGATCGAGTACTGCATGCTCGACGGCGTCAACGATTCGCAGGCCCAAGCCCACTCGTTGCTCGAGCTGCTGCGCGGCGACGGCAGCGCCGAGCGTCCTGGCCTCGCCAGCAAGGTCAACCTGATCCCGTTCAACCCGTTCGCTGCGTCCGGCCTGAAGCGCTCGCCTA
>DASXIP010000197.1:0-11563 GCA_036497875.1 Caldimonas sp. | reverse complement strand
GATCACAGCGGCCGCTCTTGCCTGCACGCTCGGCGCCAGCGCACCGGCCAACGCCGTCTTCGTCGCCAGGATCTGCAACGACCTCATGTGCACGGGCGGTGACGACATCATCGTCCAGGACAACGCTGCCGGCGACACGATTGCGGCGTCGGGCGCGATCAGCTTCTCGGCGACTGCGTTCGGCTACACACTGTTGGTCAACACGTCGCAGAGCAAGCCGATGCTGGGCAGCGCGACCTCACCGCAGCTCGATCTGACATTCTCGGCGACGAGCAACGGGAGCGCGGGCAACATTTTCTTGTACGCCTCGGACACCGATTTCGTCGCCAGCGGAGGCACGATCGCACTCACCATCGGCGGCACCAACTCCGGCGGCAGCGGCAGCGACCAAGGTCGCGCGTGGGGCGGCACGAGCAACACCGAGTTCCAGTTCTCGGGAGCGAATCTGCTTGCATCGCTCGGTCCGCTGACGACCTCCGCGTTCGCCGCAAGCGCCGGGGGTACGTTCGCCCCGACCACCGACCCCTACTCGTTGACGATCGGCACCACCATCTCGCGCACAACCGCCGGCACGAGCACAGGCGACCTCAACCTGCAGATCTTGGCCGTGCCCGAGCCGAGCACCTGGGCGCTGGTGCTGATGGGGCCGGCGTTGATCGCGTTCGTCACCCGTCGTCGCAGCAGGCGCTAGCGCGCAGCAGCCTTGCCAAGAAGGGCCCGCTTCGGCGGGCCTTTCTTTCGCGCGGCCACCGCGCACGTCAGGCGCCCGGCTTCACTCGGGAGTCGTCCGCCGAACGTACGTCGGCTCGCGCCGCAGCGCCGTCGCCTTCTCGTAGGCATTGCCGAACGCGAGCAACCGCTCCTCGCTCCACGCCGGACCGACGAACGAAAGCCCGATCGGCAGCCCGCGCACCAGTCCCGCCGGGACCGTGAGATGCGGATAGCCTGCGACCGCGGCGGGGGTCGAGAAGCCGCCGATGACATGGTCGCCGTTGACGGGATCGATCAGCCACGCCAGGCCGCCGGTCGGCGCGACGAGCGCGTCGAGACGATTCGCCTTCAGCACGCGGTCGATGCCGTCGTCGCGCGCGCCCTTCCTGCATTCGGCGAGCGAGTCGAGGTATTCCTTGCTGTCGAGGCCGCCCAGCGCCTCGGCCTTCTCGAACAGCTCCTGGCCGAACCACGCCATCTCGCGATCGTGGTGGGCGCGGTTGAACGCGATCACGTCGGCGAGCGTTTTCACCGGCGCACCTGAGGCGAAGGCCGCGAGGTACTTCGGCAAGTCGGCCTTCAATTCGTACAGCAGCACGCGCAGCTCGGCGTCGTTGTAGCTCGGCTGCGCGAGGTCGACCGGATCGACGATCTCGGCGCCGAGCCGCTTGCAGACGACGATCGCCTGCTCGATCAGGCCGTCGGCCTCGTCGAAGCCGGTGAAGAACGATCGCGCGACGCCGAGGCGCGCGCCGCGCAGCGCGTCGTCGGGCAAGGCGTCGGGCAAGGCGAGGGTGCTCGCCGGCGCGCGATCGGCAGGGGCCGCCGACGTCGCCGCGTCGCCGTCGTCCGGCCCCGACATCGCCGCGTAGAGCAGCGCCGCGTCGGCGACAGTGCGCGTCATCGGGCCCGGCGTGTCCTGCGAATGGGCGATCGGCACGATGCCGTCGCGGCTCATCCGGCCGACCGTCGGCTTCAGGCCGACGAGGCCGCAGATCGACGCCGGCGAGACGATCGAGCCGTCGGTCTCGGTGCCGACGCCGAGCGGCGCGAGGCCGGCCGCGATCGCGGCGCCGGTGCCCGAGCTCGAGCCGCTCGTGTCGCGGTCGAGCGCGTAGGGATTTCTCGTCAAGCCGCCGCGCGCGCTCCAGCCGCTCGTCGACCGCGTCGAGCGCACGTTGGCCCACTCGCTGAGGTTGGTCTTGCCGAGGATCACTGCACCGGCATCGCGCAGCCGCTTGACGACGTGCGCATCGCGCGGCGCCCGCACGCCGTCGAGCGCGAGCGAGCCAGCGCTCGTGCTCATCCGATCGGCGGTCGCGATGTTGTCCTTGACGAGCACCGGCAACCCGTGCAGCGGCCCGCGCACCCGGCCCGACCTGCGTTCGGCGTCGATCGCGTGCGCGATCGCGATCGCCTCCGGGTTGAGCTCGATGACGCCATTGATCCGCGGGCCGGCCTTGTCGATCGCGGCGATGCGCGCGAGGCAGTCGCGAACCAGCCGCTCGGCGGTGAGCGTACCGCCGGCCATCGCCGCGGCGAGGTGGACGGCGCTCGGTTGCGCGGACGTCGGCGACGTCGGCGAGATGCGGTTGGCGGCCATGGCGGACCTCTCGAATGCCAGCAGCGAAGCGGCGGAGAGCAGGAGCGTGCGGCGTTGCATGGTGGCTGGCGCGGCGCGTGCCGGGCGGTGCATTCTGGCCCAACGCCGGGCCACGCCGCACCGCGCCGGGCGGCGCAGCTCGCGATCCTGTAGGGTCCGGTGCTCCATGACCACCGCGCCGACCAGCCGTCTGCTCGTGCCGCGCGGCGCCGATGCAAGCGCCTGGCCGCTGCTCGCTGCGCGGTCGCTGCGGGCGTTCGCCGACGGCTACATGGCGCTGCTGCTGCCGGCGTACCTGCTCGCGATCGGGCTCGGCACGCTCGAGGTCGGCATCCTCAGCACGGCGACGATGCTCGGCTCGGCGCTCGCGACGCTCGCCGTCGGCGCCTGGGGCCACCGCGTCGCGGGCGGGCGGCTGCTGCGGGCGGCCGCGCTGCTGATGGTCGCGACCGGGGTCGGCTTCGCCGGCCTGGCGTCGTTCTGGCCGCTGCTCGTGGTCGCCTTCGTCGGCACGCTCAACCCGAGCTCCGGCGACGTCAGTGTCTTCCTGCCGCTCGAGCACGCCCGTCTCGCCCATGCGGCCAAGGGCGAGGCGCGGGTGGCGCTGTTCGCGCGCTACAGCGTCTTCGGCGCCGCGTTCGCCGCGATCGGCGCGCTCGCCGCCGCAGCCCCCGACGCCCTCGTTCGCATCACCGGCATCGCCCGCCTCGATGCGCTGCGCGCGATGTTCGTCGCCTACGCCGCCGTCGGCGCGTTGGTGTTCGTGCTCTACCGTCTGCTGCCGACCGGCCGCCCGGAAGACGTCGCCGCGCCGCCCGTGCCGCTCGGCCCGTCGCGGCACAAGGTCGTCCGCCTCGCGGCGCTGTTCAGCGTCGACGCCTTCGCCGGCGGCCTGGTCGTCAACTCGCTGCTCTCGCTCTGGCTGTTTCAGCGCTTCGCCTTCTCGCTTGCCCAGGCCGGCGCGTTCTTCTTCTGGACCGGCTTGTTGAGCGCAGCGTCGCAGTTCGCTGCGCCTCTGGTCGCGCGTCGCATCGGCCTCCTGAACACGATGGTGTTCACCCACATCCCGGCCAACGTCTGCCTGATCGCGGCGGCGCTGGCGCCGACCCTGCCGCTGGCGCTGACGCTGCTCTTCGTTCGCAGCGCGCTGTCGCAGATGGACGTGCCGACGCGCACCGCCTACGTGATGGCGGTCGTCACGCCGGCCGAGCGGACCGCGGCGGCGAGCTTCACCGCGGTACCGCGCAGCCTCGCCGCCGCATTGAGCCCTGCCCTCAGCGGCGCGCTGCTCGCCGCCGGCTGGCTGGCGCTGCCGCTGGTCGGCTGCGGCGCGCTCAAGATCACCTACGACCTGACGCTCTGGCGCGCGATGCGGACGACGCCGCTCGATCCGCCCTGACGCCGGCCAGCGTCTTCAGCCGACACGCTCTGCGTCGTAGCCCTCGGCGCGCATCGCGTCGAGGATCGCGCCCACGTGCGCGGCGCCGCGCGTCTGCACGACGACCTCGATCTGCACCCGCTCGACCGAGAGCGACGTGAAGGCGCGCTGGTGCTGGACCTCGTCGATGTTGGCACCGAGCCGAGCGAGCAGCGCCGCGACCTCGGCGAGCGCGCCGGGAACGTCGCGGACGTCGACGCGCAGGCGCGCGAGCCGGCCCGACTTGACCATGCCGCGCTCGATGATCTCGGCCAGCACGAGCGGCTCGATGTTGCCGCCGCAAAGGACGAGGCCGACCTTCTTGCCGGCGAATCGGGCGCGCTCCTTCACCAGCGCCGCAAGGCCGACCGCGCCGGCGCCTTCGACAACCGTCTTTTCGATCTCGAGCAGCATCAGGATCGCTTGCTCGATGTCGTCTTCCGAGACGAGGACGACGTCGTCGACGAGCGTGCGGATCACCGGCAGCGTCAGCGTGCCGGGCGACTTGACGCCGATGCCGTCGGCGATCGTCGCCTGACGAGATTCGAGGTGGCCGTCGTGGATCGCGTTCCACGCCGCCGGGAAGCGCTCGGTCTGCACGCCGACGATCGTCATGTCGGGGCGGGTCACCTTCGCCGCCGTCGCCATGCCGGCGATCAGGCCGCCGCCGCCGATCGCGACGACGAGCGTGTCGATCGCCGGTTGCTGGGCCAGCATCTCCAGCGCGACCGTGCCCTGGCCGGCGATCACGGCCGGGTCGTCGAAGGGATGAACGAGGGTCGTGCCGCGCTCGGCTGCGAGCTGCAGGCCGAAGACCCGCGCGTCCTCGAAGGTGTCGCCCTCGAGGACGACGTCGGCGCCGAAGCCGCGCGTGTTCTCGACCTTGACGCTCGATGCGAAGCGCGGCATGACGATCGTCGCCCGGATCCCCATCCGTTCGGCGTGGTACGCAACCGCCTGCGCGTGGTTGCCGGCCGAGACCGCGAGCACGCCCTTGGCACGCTCGGCCGGCGTCAGCTGCGCCATCTTGTTGAACGCGCCGCGCTCCTTGAACGAGGCGGTGAACTGCAGGTTCTCGAACTTCAGGAACACTTCGCAGCCGCAGATCCGCGAGAGCGTTCGTGAGGCGAGGCACGGCGTCTCGATGACCTCGCCACGCACGCGCTGGGCGGCGGCGCGGACCTCGGCGATCGTCAAGCCCGGTGCGATCTTCACCACGCCATTGTCGCCCGGCGCTGTCTCGCCGGCGCCGCGGGCGCCGGCCGTTCGGGCGTGACCAGACACTTGCCATTCCCGTCTCGCCTGACGGGATGGCGCCGCGGTCCATTCCGATTGGACAACGATCGCCAAAAACTCACGTCGGTACCGGTTGTGCCTGCGGCGTCGCGGCGATAGATTGCCTGCTGTCGGCTGGAGCCATGGCGTACGAGTTTCCGAAATCCTTTCGTTGGGGCGCCGCCACCTCGGCCTACCAGATCGAAGGGTCGCCGCTGGCCGACGGCGCGGGGCCCAGCATCTGGCACCGTTTCGTGCGCACCCCCGGCCTGACCAAGGACGGCCACACCGGCGACGTCGCATGCGACCACTACGGGCGCATGGAGGACGACGTCGCCATGATGAAGCGACTCGGTCTCACGGCCTACCGCTTCAGCATAGCCTGGGCGCGCATCCTGCCCGAAGGCCGCGGCGCGGTGAACGAACGCGGCCTGGGCTTCTACGAGCGCCTGGTCGACACCCTGCTCGCCAACGACATCGAGCCGATGGCGACGCTGTTCCACTGGGACTTGCCGGCCGCGCTCGACGACCGCGGCGGCTGGCTCAACCCCGACGTGGCCGACTGGTTCGCCGACTACGCGAGCGTGATGTTTCGCCGGCTCGACGACCGCGTGAAGCTGTGGGCGACCCTCAACGAACCCTGGGTCGTGAGCGACGGCGGCTATCTTCACGGCGCCCTCGCGCCCGGCCACAGGAACCGTTTCGAGGCGCCGATCGCCTCGCATCAGCTGCTGCGCTCGCACGCCAAGGCGGTTCAGGCCTATCGCGCGCTCGGCAAGCACGAAGTGGGCTTGGTGGTCAACATCGAGCCCAAGTACCCGGCATCCGCGACGCCGCAGGATCTCGCCGCGACCCGGCGCGCCGAGGCGTACATGAACCGGCAATACCTCGACCCGGTGTTCCTCGGCCGCTATCCGGAAGAGCTGGCTGAGATCTTCGGTGAGGCCTGGCCCGAATGGCCGCAACAGGACCTCGAGCTGATCCGGCAACCGATCGACTTCCTCGGCATCAACTACTACACCCGCAACGTCGTGCGGCACGAGGAAATGTCGTGGCCGCTGAAGGGGGTGCCTGTCCGGCAGACGCAGGCCACCTACACCGAGACCGCCTGGGAGGTCTTTCCACAAGGCCTGACCGACACGCTGATGTGGATCAGGAAGCGCTACGGCGACATTCCCCAGTACGTGACCGAAAATGGCGCTGCCTTCTACGATCCGCCCGCTGCGCCGGCCGGGCGCGTCTCCGACCCGTTGCGCGTCGACTACTACCGAGCCCACTTGCGCGCCGTTCATGCCGCGATCCAGCAAGGCGTCGACGTTCGTGGCTATTACGCCTGGTCGCTGATGGACAACCTCGAGTGGTCGCTCGGCTATGCCAAGCGCTTCGGCCTGATGCATGTGAACTTCGAAACCCTCGAACGGACGCCGAAGGACAGTGCGAAGTTCTATGCGGACGTCATCGCGACGCATGGCGCCGCGTTGGTTGGGGGCGACTGAGCCCGAGCGGCCGATTTCCCGAACCCATGTTCTGCACTCAACGAGCATGAACGTCACCCGACGCACGCTGCTGATGTCGGGCGGGGCCGTTGCGCTCGGCCCGCTGGCGGGCTGCGCAAGCGGCGTACCCGACCTGCTGATGCCCGACCTGCTGCGCAACCGCGCGTACGACACCAGCGCGGCCGACGCGTCGTCGAGCGCGGCCAAGCCCACCGCTCCGCCAGCCCTCGAATCGCAACCGCCGCTGCCGCCGCTGTTCGACGACATCGAGCGGCGCACGTTCGACTTCTTCTGGGCCACGAGCAATCCCGCGAACGGCCTGGTGCCTGACCGCTACCCGAGCAAGTGCCCGGCCAGCATCGCAGCGGTCGGCTTCGCGCTCACCGCCTACGCCATCGGCGCCGACCGCGGCTACGTTACCCGGGCCCAGGCCCGCGAGCGCACGCTCGCCACCGTGCGCTTCTTCCACAACGCGCCGCAGGGGCCGCAACCGCGCGGCAAGACCGGCTACAAGGGCTTCTTCTATCACTTCATCGACATGAAGACCGGCGCGCGCGCCTGGCACAGCGAGGTCTCGACGGTCGACACCGCCTTGTTGCTGGCGGGCATGCTCCACGCACAGGCCTATTTCGATTCGGATCACGCCGACGAAGTCGAGATCCGCCAGGTGGTCGACACGATCTACTGGCGTGTCGACTGGAAATGGGCGCAGGTGCGGGGCGCGCTCATCAGCATGGGCTGGAGTCCCGAGAAGGGGCACATCCCGTACGATTGGGCGGGCTACAACGAAGCGATGCTGGTGGTCCTGCTCGCCCTGGGCTCACCCACCCACCCGGTTGACGAAAGTGCCTGGAGCGCCTGGTGCGAGAGCTACCGAGGCGCCTGGGGTCGTTTCATGGGCTACGAGCACCTCAGCTTCGCACCGCTGTTCGGGCACCAGTATTCGCACGTCTGGATCGACTTCCGCGGCATTCGGGATGCAACGATGCGCCAGCACGGCATGGACTATTTCGAGAACACGCGCCGCGCCGTCTACGCGCAGCGCGCCTATGCCATCGCGAACCCGAAGGGCTTCTACGAATACGGCGCCAATGTCTGGGGCTTCACGGCGTGCGACGGTCCGGGCAAGCTGCGCGAGTTCGATCGCATGAACCGGTTCCGCTACTACCTCGACTACTCGGCACGCGGCGCCGGGCGCTTTCGCACCCTCGACGACGGCACCATCGCCCCGACAGCCGCGATCTCGTCGCTGCCGTTCGCGCCGGAGATCGTCATTCCCGCCGTCGAGGAGATGCATGCCCGCTACGGCAAGTTCATCTACTCGAAGTTCGGCTTCGTCGATTCGTTCAACCGCAGCCTGACTGACACCGACGTCAAGCTCAGCGACGGCCGCGTCGACCCGTCGTTCGGGTGGATCGCCAGCGACTGCATCGGCATCGACCAGGGCCCCATCCTGGCGATGATCGGCAACTACCGCAACCAGCTCGTCTGGGACGATATGCGCAATTGCACGCCGCTGCGGCGCGGTCTCGAGCGCGCCGGGTTCGATGGCGGCTGGCTCGCCAGCAACGGCTGATCCGTCGGCCCGGCGCCATGCGCGCGAGGGAGCCTGCAAGCAAGGCACGCCGCCAGGCGCTGCAAAGGCTGGCGGCCGGTTCGGCCCTGCTGACTCTGGGCGGCTGCGGTCATCCCGACGATCCGCAAGGCCCGCTGAAATTCTGGGCGATGGGCCGCGAGGCCGAGGTCGTCGCCGAGTTGCTGCCCGAATTCCACGCCCGCCATCCCCGCATTCGGGTGCATGTGCAGCAGCTGCCATGGACGGCCGCGCACGAGAAGCTGCTGACAGCCTACGCCGGCGGCTCGCTGCCCGACCTCTGCCAACTGGGCAACACCTGGCTGCCCGAGCTCGTCGCGCTCGATGCGCTCGAGCCGCTCGATGCGCCGGTGGCGAGCTCGGGCATCGCGCGCGACGACTACTTTCGCGGCATCCTCGACACCAATCTCATGCCGACGCGAAGCGGCGAACGCCTGTTCGGTCTGCCTTGGTACATCGACACGCGCGTCCTCTTCTACCGCAGCGACCTGCTGCGCGCCGCGGGCCATCCCGAGCCGCCGCAGAGCTGGGCCGAGTGGCTGACCGCGATGCGCGCCGTCCGCCAGCGCGGTGGCGCTCGCAGCTACGGCGTGCTGCTGCCCCTCAACGAGCCCGACCCGCTGTTCGCGCTGGCGCTGCAACAAGGCGCGTTGCTGAGCGACGACGACACCCGCGGCGCGTTCTCGCAGCCGGCGTTCCGGCGCGCGCTCGCCTTCTACGCAGGCATCTTCCGCGAAGGCCTCGCCCCGGCAACGACCAACACCCAGATCGCGAACGTCTGGGATGAATTCGCGCGCGGTTTGTTCGTGTTCTATGTCAGCGGGCCCTGGAACATCGGCGAGTTCCGGCGCCGCTTGCCGCGCGAGCGCCAGGGCGACTGGGCGACTGCGCCGCTGCCAGGTCCGGACGGGCCGGGGGTTTCGACCGCCGGCGGCTCCAGCCTCGTCATCTTCAAGCGCTCGCCGCGGCAGGCCGCGGCGTGGCACCTGATCGAGTTCCTCAGCGAACCGGCGACGATGCAGCGCTTTCACGCACTGACCGGCAACCTGCCGCCGCGCCGCAGTGCCTGGCGCACGCCGGCGCTCGCCGCGGATGTGCCGTCGCAGGCCTTTGCCCAGCAGCTCGAACGCGTCCATGCCGCGCCGAAGCTTCCCGAATGGGAACGCATCTTCCAGGAGATGCAGCTCGCCGCCGAGCGCGTCGTGCGAGGCACGCAAACCATCGATGCCGCGACAACGCAGCTTGACGCCTGGGTCGACGCCTTGCTCGAGAAGCGGCGCTGGTTGCGTGCCCGGGCGCACGCGGTCGCCAGCGCCCGATGAGGCCGTCCGGCGTCGTCGGCTGGGCGCTGGCCGCGCCGGCCCTGGTCGTCATTGCCTTCTTCTTCGCGTTGCCGGTCGTCATCGGACTCGGGCTGAGCCTGACCGATTTCGACCTGTACGCGCTCGCCGATCTGTCGACCTTGCGCTTCGTCGGCCTCGACAACTACCTGCGCCTGCTGCAAACGCCGCTGTTCTGGCAGGCGCTCGGCAACACGCTGTATTTCGTCGCCGTCGGCGTGCCAGTGTCGATCGGGCTGTCGCTGGCTGCCGCGCTGCTGCTGAACGCACGCGTCGCGAAGTGGCAACCGCTCTTTCGAACCGCCTTGTTCGCGCCCGTGGTCACCACGGTCGTCGCGGTCGCCGTGATCTGGCGCTACCTGCTGCACACCCGCTACGGGCTGATCAACCAGGCGCTGGCCGGGCTCGGCATCGATCCGGTCGATTGGCTTGGTGACCCGCATTGGTCGATGCCGGCGATCATCCTGTTCGCGACCTGGAAGAACTTTGGCTACAACATGGTCATCCTGCTCGCAGCGCTGCAGGCCGTTCCGCGCGAGCTGTACGAGTCGGCCCGTGTCGACGGCGCCGGATCGCTGCGCCAGTTCACCGATCTAACGTTCCCGATGCTCACGCCGACGCTAATGATGGTGGGCATCCTGACCATCGCCGGCTACTTCCAGCTCTTTGCCGAACCGTACGTGATGACGCAAGGCGGGCCGCTGCGCAGCACCGTCAGCGTGCTGTATTTCATGTACGAGGAAGGCTTTCGCTGGTGGAACCTGGGCACCGCATCGGCGGTTGCGTTCCTGCTGTTCGTCATCATCTTCGCGGTGAGCGCAGGGCTCTGGCGCTTCGACCGCGACCCGGCCATGAGCCGATGAATCCGCGCCTCGCCGTCTGGGTGGTGAATGGCCTGCTCGCGGGCCTCGCGGCGGTGAGCCTGTTCCCGCTGCTGTGGATGGTGTCGGTCTCGTTGATGCCTGCCGGCGCATCGAGCACCTTGCCGACGCCCGTGCTGCCGCCGACGGTCACGCTCGACAACTATCGGATCCTGTTCGGCGGCGTCGGCATGGGCCGCTACGTCTTCAACAGCCTGGCGATCGCGGTGCTGGCGACGCTGATCTCGGTGAGCTTCAACGTAATGGCCGGCTATGCGTTCGCGAAGCTGCACTTTCGCGGTCGCGACGCGATCTTCAAGGCGTTGCTGGCTGCCCTGGTGATCCCCGGCCAGGTCGCGATGCTGCCGCTGTTCCTGATGCTGAAGCCGATCGGCCTGATCAACAGCTACGGCGGTGCGATCGTGCCGGCGATGGCCAGCGTGTTCGGCATCTTCCTCGTGCGCCAGTTCGCACGCGCCATTCCGGACGACCTGCTCGAGGCCGCGCGCATCGACGGCGCCAGCGAGTTGCGCATCTTCCTGACCATCGTCGTCCCGCTGCTCGGTCCAGTCCTCGCCACGCTGGCGGTCTTCAGCTTCCTCGGCAGCTGGAACGACTTCATGTGGCCGCTGATCGTGCTGACCGACGATGCGCTGCACACGCTGCCGGTGGCGCTGGCCGGCCTCTCGCGCGAGCACGTGCAGGACAACGAGCTGATGATGGCCGGCTCGGTGGTCACGGTGCTGCCGGTGCTGGTGCTGTTCCTCGCGTTGCAGCGCCAGTACATGGCCGGGCTGATGGCGGGCGGCGTCAAGGGATGAGGCAGCTCGCGGCCGTGCTCGCGCTGGTGCTGTCAGCAACGACGCCGGCCCTGGCAACGGCTGAGGCCCGGGACACGATGCTCGACGATTTCGAGAACGCCTCGGCGTGGGTCCTGGTCGCGTCCGACGACGTGAAGGCGAGCTTGCGGCGAGCCGATGGCGAAGACGGCAAGGCCCTGTGCATCGATTTCGACTTCGGCCGCGTGACCGGATACGTGGCAGCGAGGCGCGCGCTGCCGATCGAGTTTCCGCCACGTTACGAGCTCGCGCTGAGAGTGCGCGGCGATGCGCCGCCGAACGCGCTACAGCTGAAGCTCGTCGATGCGAGCGGTGCCAATGTCTGGTGGGGCCGCAGGAACGAGATCCGCTTTCCGGCCGAGTGGCAGACCCTCCGATTCCGCCAGCGCGAGATCGAATTCGCCTGGGGTCCGACGGCCGACCGCGCG
>DASXIP010000196.1:0-3473 GCA_036497875.1 Caldimonas sp. | reverse complement strand
GAAGTCGAGGTCACCCGGCAGAGCTTCGCCGAGCGCATTCGCGGCGCGCGCGTGACTGCGATCCGGGTCGGCAAGCCGTTGCGCTGGCCGCTCGGCAGCAGCGCCGACGCGATCGTCGGTCAACGCGTCGGCGAGGTCAGTCGGCGCGGCAAGTACCTCTGGCTCGCGCTCGAGCGCGGCGGCCTGCTGATGCACCTGGGCATGTCGGGGTCGCTCGCGTTCGCGCCGGCGATGGGCGAGCCGGGGCCGCACGACCACTTCGACCTCGTCACCGCCCGCGGCACCCTGCGATTGACGGATCCGCGCCGCTTCGGCGCCGTCGTCTGGTCGCAAGCGACCGACGTGCCGCCGGCGGCGACGCTTCTCGCCGGCCTCGGCGTCGAACCGTTCGACGAGCGCTTCGATGGCGCCCACCTGCACGCTGCCCTGCGGCGCCGCCGGGTCTCGGTCAAGAGCGCGCTGCTCGGCGGCGAGATCGTTGTCGGCGCAGGCAACATCTACGCCTGCGAGGCGCTGTTCGAGGCCGGGATCGACCCGCGGACGCGCAGCAACCGCGTCAGCCGGTCGCGCGCCGATCGTCTCGCCGAAGCGGTGCGCGGGACGCTCACGCGGGCGGTCGACCTCGGTGGCTCGACGTTGCGCAACTTCCGCGACGCCCACGGCGCGGCGGGCGCATTCCAGCTCGACGCGAAGGTCTACGGCCGCGCCGGCAAGCCCTGCGTGCGCTGCGGGACGCCGATCCGGCGCGTCGTCCAGAACGCCCGCGCGACGTTCTTCTGCCCAAGCTGTCAGCGGCGCTGAGCGCCGGCCGCGTGCCGGTGGTGTCGCCCAAACGCCATCGTGGCCGATGGGCGGTGTGCAAAAGGGCCGCAGGCGGTCGGCGAGGAAGCGTTTGGTCACGGCTCGATCGTGAACTCGTGCGCTACCATGACCCGAAGCCTTGCGCCGTTCGATGACGCCTTCCTTCGCCACCAGTCTCGACGCCCTCGGAGGCTGGCGTGCCGCCCTCGGCGAACGCCTCGAGCGCTTGGCGCGCTTCCTCGCCGAGCACGACCTCGCCCACGGCGAGGCGGCCGAGCAGGTCGGCGCGCTGCGCGAGCGGCTCGGCAACGAGAAGCTCGTCGTCGCCTTCGTCGCCGAGTTCTCGCGTGGCAAGTCGGAGCTGATCAACGCGATCTTCTTCGCCGACACCGGCCGGCGCATCCTGCCCGCGACTCCCGGCCGGACGACGATGTGCCCGGTCGAGCTCGGCTGGCGCGGCGACGAGCCGGCGTCGCTCCTGCTGTTGCCGATCGAAACCCGGCTCGAAGGCCTCTCGCTCGGTGAGATGCGCTCACAGGCGCGCGCGTGGCGCCGTCTCGAGCTCGACGTCAACGATCCCGACCAGCTGGCGCAATCGCTGCTCGAGGTCACGCGCACCGAGTGGGTGAGCGAGGAGCAGGCGCGGGCGCTCGGCTTCTGGGACGACGACACGCCGGACGACAACCCGCCGAAGGACGATGCCGGCAAGGTCGAGGTGCCGGCTTGGCGGCACGCGCTGATCAACTATCCGCATCCGCTTCTCAAGCAGGGCCTGGTCGTGCTCGACACGCCGGGCCTGAACGCGATCGGCGCCGAGCCCGAGCTGACACTGAGCCTGCTGCCGGGCGCGCACGCGACCGTCTTCATCCTCGGCGCCGACACCGGCGTCACCAAGTCCGACCTCGCGATCTGGCGCGATCACCTCGGCGCCCACGCGCCGACGCGGTTCGTCGTCCTCAACAAGATCGACGCCCTCGAGGACCCGCTGGCGACGCTCGAAGAGATCGAGGGGCAGATCGCGCAGCAGCAGCGCGAGACCGCACGCACGCTCGGCGTTCCGATCCAGCGCGTCTTCCCGCTCTCGGCGCGGCAGGCTCTCGCGGCGCGCGTCGGCGGCGACGACATGGGCCTGAACGAAAGCCGGCTGCCGCTGCTCGAGGCGGCGCTCGGCGCGCAGCTTCTGCCGCAGCGGCGCCAGGTGCTTGAGCAGGTCGTCCAGGAGGGCGCGCAGCGGATCGAGAACCACGTCGTCCGCCATCTCGGTGACCAGCGCCGCCAGCTCGCCGAGCAGACGCTCGAATTGCGCGGCCTGCGCGGCAAGAACAGCTCCAAGGTCCGCCTGATGCTCAAACGCGTCGAATCCGAGACGGCGGAGTTCGAGCAATGCACGACGCTGCTGCAGGCAATGCGCTCGGTGCACGCGCGGATGCTGAAGGACGTGCTCGTCGACCTTTCGTCCGACCGCTTGCGCGACGAAGTCGCCGAGATGCAGGCGGCGATGGGGTCGGGCTTCATGCACCTCGGCGCGCGCAAGGCGTTCATCGCGCTGTGCGAGCGGCTGCGCGCGCTGCTCGCCGCCGGCCAGCGGCGCAACGCCGAGATCCGCGAGATGCTCGGCGCGTCGTTTGCGCGCCTCAATGCCGAGTTCGGCTTCAGCCTCGTCGTTGGCAAGCCGCTCGACTTCGAGCGCTTCGCGAGCGAGCTGCAGCTGATCGAGAACAACTACGTCCAGTACCTCGGCCTGACGCTGGCGCTGCGCCTGGCGCAGCCGAAATTCATGGAGCAGTTCCGGCGCATGCTGGTCTCGAAGCTGCGCGTCGTGTTCGAGAACGCGAGCAGCGAGCTCGAGCTCTGGAACAAGGCGGTCTCGGCGCAGGTCGACAGCCAGCTGCGCGAGCGCCGGAAGGCGTTCAAGCGGCGCACCGAGACGCTCGAGAAGGTGCAGAACGCTGCCGGCGAGCTCGAGAACCGGATCGCCGAGATCGACGGCCACGACCGTCGCCTGCAGGAGTTCCAGGCCAGGGTCGGCGATCTCGCCGAGGCCTTGCGCGAGCACGCGTTCGCCGCGCCGCTCGCGACCGACGCGGCGCTCGTCGATGTCGATCTGCCGCTGTTCAACGACGCGATGCCGGTCGAAGAGATGGCGCAGCGCCAGGCTTGAGCGACGCCCGCGGCCCGGATCGCGAAGCGAGTGATCCGGCCGACCTTCCCGTCGGCTTCGCCGGGCGCATCGTCGGCTGGCAGATGCAGCATGGCCGCCACGACCTGCCGTGGCAGGGCACGCGCGACCCTTATCGCGTGTGGCTCTCCGAGGTCATGCTGCAGCAGACGCAGGTAAAGGCGGTGCTCGGCCACTATGCCCGCTTCGTCGAGCGCTTCCCCGACGTTCGCTCGCTCGCCGCCGCCGCGCCGGGCGACGTGCTGGCGGCGTGGAGCGGGCTCGGCTACTACGGCCGCGCGCGCAACCTCCATCGCTGCGCGCAGCGTGTCGTCGCCGAGCACGGCGGCGAGTTCCCGAAGACGAGCGAAGCGCTCGCGCAATTGCCGGGCATCGGCCGCTCGACGGCGGCGGCGATCGCCGCGTTCAGCTTTGGCGAGCGTGCAGCGATCCTCGATGGCAACGTCAAGCGCGTCCTTGCACGCGTCCTTGCGTTCGACCGCGACCTCGCCGA
>DASXIP010000195.1:0-4307 GCA_036497875.1 Caldimonas sp. | reverse complement strand
CAGGTGCGCGGCCGCGTGCTCGAGGTGCCGGTCGAGCCGAACCGGCTGGTCAAGAAGGGCGAGCTGCTGTTTCGGATCGATCCGACGCAGTACGCCAACGACCTCAACGTCGCCAAGGCCAAGCTCGCGGCCGATGAGGCGAAGCTCGCCCAGTCGAGCGCGAACGTGGTCGACGCGTCGGCCGGCGCACGCCAGTTGCGGGAGCAGCTCAAGTCCGCCAACGCCCAGGTGCGAACGCTCGCGCCCAAGATCGATCTTGCCCGCACCCGCGTTCGCCAGAACCGTGAGCTGGTGGCCAGCGGTGCCGGCGACCGATTCGCGCTCGAACAAGCCGAGGCCGACCTTGCGGGGCTGCAGGCCGACCTCGCGAACGCGACCGCGAACGAGGCCCAGGTGTCGCAGAAGATATCCGGCCAGGTGAATGGCGAGCAGGCCTCGGTTGCGGCGGCGCGAGCGCAATTCGCGACCGCCAAGGCGCAGGTCGACTCGAGCCGCGCCGACGTCGCGAATGCGCAGTGGTTCCTCGACCAGACCTCGGTCTACGCACCGACCTCGGGCTACGCGACGAACGTGCAGTTGCGTCCGGGCTCCTTCGTCGTTCCCATTCCGCTACAACCGGCCATCACCTTCGTCGAGGAGGAATTCCAGGTCATCGCGTTGTTTGCGCAGAACGAGCTGATCTACGTCGTCCCTGGCGACGAGGCCGAGTTCGCGATCAACACCCACCCCGGCCACGTCATCAAGGGCAAGGTCGACTCGATCGTCTGGGCCATGGGCCAGGGCCAGCTCACGACGTCGGGCACCTTGCCGAACGCCGGCACCTACCCGGCGGCGCCGGGGCGCTTTCCCGTCAAGATCACCGTCGACGAGAAGGATCGCAATCTGTTCTTCGCCGCCGGCGCCGCCGGCCATGGCGCGATCTACACCGATCACCTCGAGGCGATCCACATCATCCGCAAGGTGATCGTGCGCGTCGGCACGATCACCGACTACCTCGTGCTGAAGCTGCACTGATGGGCATCGACCGCTCACCTCGATTCGCGGTCGCGGCGATGCTCGCCGCGGTCGCAGCGGGTTGCGCGTTGAAGTCGCCGCCGTCGCACGACGAGCTGATGCAGGACGCACTGCCGCACGCCGAGGTTCCGCCGGCCTGGAAAGCCGGCGGCGGCTCATCGCACGACGTCGCCCAGGCCTGGCTCGCGTCGTTCAACGACCCCGCGCTGTCGGCGCTGGTCGCCGAAGCGCTGGCCTACAACACCGACCTGCGCGCCGCCGCAGCCGCGGTCGAGCAGGCGTCCGGCTACGTCACCGTGGCCAGCGCGGCGCTGCTGCCGGCGGTCAACGTGGCGGGCATCTCGAGTGGCAAAGCGGGCGGCGGCGGCGCCCTGAACGGAATCTTCATCAGCGCCTCGCTCGAGCTCGACATCTGGGGCCGGGTGCGCTACGGGCAGGCCGCGGCACGCGAGCAGTCGGCGGCGGTCCAGGCAGATTTCGCCTACGCGCGCCAGTCGCTCGCCGCGATGGTGGCCAAGGCTTGGTTCGTGGCGATCGAAGCCACCATGCAGCGCGAGATCGTGCTCGAAGCGCTGCAATCCAGCGAAGCCTTGCATCGCCTGGCACAGGATCGGCTGCGCATCGGCAACGGCAACGAACAGACGGTCGCCGAGGCGAGCGCGAACGTTGGCAGCTTTCGCGACACCCTGCGCCAGGTCGAGCTGTCGCGCGAGCAGGCGCTGCGTGCGCTCGAGTTGCTGCTCGGCCGCTACCCAGCGGGCGAGATCGCGGTCGCGCTCACCCTGTCGCCGGTGCCGCCGCCGGTGCCGGTCGGGCTGCCGTCGCAGCTGCTCGAGCGCCGTCCCGACGTGATCGCCGCCGAGCGCCGCGTCGCCGCCGCCTTCGACCGCATCGGCGAAGCCCGCGCGGCACAGTTGCCGCGCATCAGCCTGACGGCCGGAGGCAGCAGCATCTCGAGCGATGTCCTCGTCCTGAAGGATCGCAACAACCCGGCCTGGAGCTTCGGCGGCAATCTGGTGGCGCCGCTCTACCAGGGCGGCGCGCTCAGGGCGCAGGTGGACATCCGCACTGCCGAGCAGAAGCAGGCCGTCGCTGCCTACGCGAGCGCCGGGCTGCGCGCGTTCAACGATGTCGAAGGCGCACTCTCGGCGGAGAACGCCTTGCGCGACCGCGCTTCGGTGCTCGACGCGACGGTGCGCGACAACGAGCGCGCGCTCGAGCTGGTGCGAATCCAGTACCGGGTCGGATCGGCCGACCTTCGTGCCGTCGAGCAGCGCCAGCTCGCGCTCTATTCGGCGCGCACGACGCGGCTGCAGGTGCAAAGCCAGCAACTCGCGCAGCGCGTCAATCTGTACCTGGCCTTGGGCGGCGGATTCGAATCGCCGGCAGCGGAAACCGCCAGCACTGCGTCGCCGGCGCCGCCGGGGTCCTGACGAGCCAGCGGTCGCATCGGGCCGAGCCGGCCCTCTGATGGCGGATCAGGACGCGAGCAGACGCTCGCGCACCATCCGGACGTGCGAGCGCAGCGTATACGCCTCGCCCGCGAACGACGCCGGGATCCGCAGGCTGTTGACGCGAGCCTCGATCTCGTCGAGGCGACGCAGTTGCGCCTCGCGGCGGCCGTGTCCGTGGGCAGCAGCGCGATCGATAAACGCCAGCTCGCCATACCAGCGGTAGACCCGGCGCCGCACGGCCCAGCTGTAGACGATTGGGAGCACTCGCAGCATGGGAATGCCGACAACCAGGATCGGCAGGCCGAAGAAGAGCAGCCGCTGGATCCACACGACCGCCCAATAAGGCAGGTACTCGTGCAGAACCGACGGCCCGCTCTTGTAGTAGCGCTCGGCGTCGGGCGACATCGGATACTCGGCTGCCTCGGCCGCGGGGAACTCTCCCGGGCGGCGAACCAGGTTGCCGCTGCTGTGCACCTCGCGCGCCGCATCGAGCAGCAGGTCGACCAACACCGGGTGGATGTCGCGCTCTGCCACCAGGCTCGCCTTGAGCGAAAGCAGCGTCGTGGTCGTCGGCGGAATGTCGCGAACCAGATCGAACGCGCCCTCGGGGATCTCGATCCGCGACAGCACCGGCAGCTGACGCACGTAGGCGTCGGCACGCGGCGCGCTCCACAACGAAACGTGATCGGCGCGCAGCAGCCTTTGCACCGCGGCGCCATCGGCAGCCGACACGAGGATCACGACATCGGCGTCGCCGCGCTCCAGCGCCGTCGCGGCGTTCAGACCGGTGAGCGGCATCAGCGTCGGATTGAGGTCGCCGAGGCCGACGCGTTCGAGCAGCACTTCGGCCATCTTGCGGGTCCCGCTGCCGGCCGGCCCGGCAGCGATCCTGCGACCGCGAACGTCGACGAGATGCACGATGGGTTGCGACGCTCGGTAGAAGACCCACAGCGGCTCGTTGGCCACGGCGCCGAGCGAGACGAGCTTCGTTTCGTCGCCGGGCTGCGCCAGGCCTCCCTGCACCAGCGCGACGGTGACGCCGTCCTTGCGCGTGCGCAGCCGTTCCAGGTTCTCGACCGCGCCGGCAGAAGGCAGCAGCACGAGATCGACGCCCGAGCGGGCGAGGATCTCGCGGTAGCGCTGGCCGAAGAGACGATACGCACCGTCTTCCGAGCCGGTGCTCATGACCACCCTGCTCGGCGGTCCCGGCCGCCAGACCGCCGCGATCAGGACGGCGACGAGCAGCGCCGCGGCGAGCAATAGGCCGATGCCGAGCAGACGCTCGTGCCGCGTCAGGCCGAGGCGGACGGTCGCCTCCCCATCCGGATCTGCCCGAGTCGACTTGGAATCTGCTGCGGGCATCTTGCTGCTCAGCGAATCGTGCCTGGCGGTCGCGAGCGAGGCCGTTCAGGGCGGCGGCTCTGACGGTGCCGCGTACCACTCGTCCTTCGCCACCAGGACTGACTGCCGCGGCTGGATCGCGTGGTGCGGCGACATGATCTGCACGCCGTGCGCGTTGAATTCGTCGAGGATGCTTGCGTGCAGTTCGGAGAGGATGGGGATGCGCCGCGCCGGCTCGTCGGTGTTCGCGAACAGCTCGTACTCGACATAGAAGTCGGACAAAGCGCGCTGGTAGACATAGGGCTCGGGCGTGGACCGGATGCCCGGTGTCTTGCGAGCAGCCCCGATCAGCATCGCGTGCACCTGCCGCCACGGCGCGTTGTAGCCGATCGTGACCTTGGTCGTGATCAGCGTTCCCTGGCCGCCGCCGAGCTTCGTGTAGTTGCGGATCGGCGTCGAGACGACCACCGAGTACGGGATCGTGATCTCCTCGTTGCG
>DASXIP010000194.1:0-5072 GCA_036497875.1 Caldimonas sp. | reverse complement strand
GTTGTCGATCCAGGCGGGGATGAGCTGCACCTCGGGAAACGCCTGCGCGAGCGCGTACAGCCCCGACTTGAACGGCGCCGGGTCGGCGGCATGGCCGCGCGTTCCTTCGGGAAAGATGACGAGCGAGTCACCGTGGCGAAGCGCTTCCATCAGCGGCTCGAGCGGATCCTCGTCGTCGCTGCTGCCGTCCGTCGCGCGCTGGCGGCTGACATAGACGGCGTTGAAGACTTCGCGCGTCAGCCAGTGCTTGAGTGGCGTCGCCGTCCAGTAGTCGCGCGCCGCAATCGGCCGTGTCGCCGCGCGCAGGTCGCGCGGCAACGCCGCCCAGATCAGCACCCAGTCGAAGTGGCTCTGGTGGTTGGCGAAGTAGATCCGCTGCTCGGCCTTCGGCGTCGAGCCGTGCCAGTGGCCCTGGGCGCCGGTGATGAGGCGGGCGACGAAGGCAAGTGCGACGCCGGTGGCTTGCGGGAGCTTCATCGCACCCTGCTCGTCAGGCGGATAGGAACCTCAATGGCGGAAGTGACGCACAGCGGTGAAGACCATCGCGATGCCGCGCTCGTTTGCGGCCGCGATCACCTCGTCGTCGCGCATCGAGCCGCCGGGCTGGATCACGCACGCGGCGCCGGCGTCGATGACGACGTCGAGGCCGTCGCGGAACGGGAAGAACGCGTCGCTCGCCACCGCCGAGCCCGCGAGCGACAGCTGCGCCGCCTCGGCTTTGATCGAGGCGATCCGCGCCGAGTCGAGCCGGCTCATCTGGCCAGCGCCGACGCCGAGCGTCATGCCGCCGGCGCAGAACACGATCGCGTTGCTCTTGACGTAGCGAGCGACGGTCCAGGCGAACAGCAGGTCGCGCGTCTGCTCGGCGGTCGGTGCCTTCGTCGTCACGACCTTGAGGTCGCTCTCGCCGATGTCGAGGTTGTCGGCGGTCTGGATCAGAAGCCCCGAGCCGACGCGCTTCAGCTCGTGCGTGTTGCGGCCGGCGCCAGCGCCGGGCAGGGTGATCTGCAGGACGCGCGTGTTCGCCTTGGCAGCAAAGACGGCGAGCGCATCGGTGCTGTACGACGGCGCGATCAGCACCTCGACGAATTGCTTGGCGATGAGCTCGGCCGAGGCACGGTCGACCTCGCGGTTGAACGCGATGATGCCGCCGAACGCCGACGTCGGATCGGTCTTGAACGCCTTCGCGTAGGCCGCGGCGCTGTCCTCGGCGATAGCGACTCCGCACGGATTGGCGTGCTTGACGATGACGCACGCCGGCGTATCGAAGCACTTGACGCACTCCCACGCGGCGTCGGCGTCGGCGATGTTGTTGTACGAGAGTTCCTTGCCCTGCAGCTGCCTGGCCGTGACGAGCGATCCGGGCAGCGGGGCCAGGTCGCGGTAGAAGGCGGCGCGCTGGTGCGGGTTCTCGCCGTAGCGCAGGTCTTGGAGCTTGACGAACCTGCCGTTCGCCTGGGCCGGGAATTCGCTCCGCTCGGGAACGCCGTCGCTCGGGCCGGCGAGCGACGACAGGTAGTCGCTGATCGCGCCGTCGTACTGCGCGATTCGGTCGAAGGCGGCAACCGCGAGCGCGAAGCGGGTCGATTTCGCGACCGCGCCGTCGCGCTTCAACTCGGCGACGACGCCGGCGTATTGCGACGGCTCGGTGAGGACGGCGACGTGATTCCAGTTCTTCGCCGCCGAGCGCACCATCGCCGGGCCGCCGATGTCGATGTTCTCGATCGCGTCGGCAAGGGTGCAGCCGTCCTTGGCGACGGTCGCTTCGAACGGATAGAGGTTGACGACGAGCAAGTCGATCGTCGCGATGCCGTGCTCTTCGAGCGCCGCCATGTGGCCGACGTCGTCCCGGCGCGCGAGCAGGCCGCCGTGGATGGTCGGGTGCAGCGTCTTGACGCGGCCGTCGAGCATCTCAGGAAATCCGGTGTGCGTCGCGACCTCGGTCACCGCGAGGCCGGCGCCGGCGAGCAGCTTGGCCGTGCCGCCGGTCGACAGCAGGCGAACCCCGAGCGCGGCCAGCTCGCGCGCGAGCTCGACGACGCCGGTCTTGTCGGAGACGGAGATCAATGCGTGCATCGCGGTCCTTCTTCGCGGTCGCGAGCGCACGCGCTCACTTGACCAGCTTGTGCTCGAGGAGCTTGCGGCGCAGCGTGTTGCGGTTGATGCCGAGCCATTCGGCAGCGCGGCTCTGGTTGCCGCCGGCTTCCTTCATGACGACCTCGAACAGCGGCTTCTCGACGACGCGGATGATCATCTCATGCATCGCCGTCGGCTCGACGCCGCGCAGGTCGCGAAAGTAGCTCTCAAGGCTCTCGCGAACGCACTCTTCGATGTGCTTCTTGTTGGTGTTGGCCATGCCGTCGCTCGTTCAGTGGATCGCCGCCGCGCCGCGAGGCGTCTCGGTCGCCGGCATCGACGCCATGTCGTCCGCGAGCCGGTCGAACCAGGCGCCGACGGCGCGCGCCTGCGCGTCGCATGACTCGATCGCGTTCATCTCGGCGCGGAACGCCTCGCCGCCGGGCAGCCCGCGAAGCGTCCAACCGATGTGCTTTCTCGCGCTGCGGACGCCAGCGAACTCGCCGTAGAGGCGGTAGTGGTCGTCGAGATGCTCGAGCAGCCAGCCCTTGACATCGTCGACGCGCGGCGGCGGCGCCGCCGCGCCGGTCGCGAGGTACTGCGCGATCTCGCCGAACAGCCACGGTCGGCCCTGGGCGGCGCGGCCGATCATGATCGCGTCGGCGCCGGTCCTGGCAAACACCTGCCGCGCCTTCACCGGCGAGTCGATGTCGCCGTTGGCGACGACGGGGACCCGGACCGCGCGCTTGACCGCAGCGACGGTGTCGTATTCCGCTTCGCCCTTGTAGCCCTGCTCGCGGGTGCGCCCGTGCACCGCGATCATCGCAACTCCGGCGTCCTCGGCGGCGCGAGCGATGCGAACGGCGTTCTTCTCGCTCGCGCACCAGCCGGTGCGCATCTTCAGCGTGACCGGAACGCCGTGCCGTGCGCATTCGCCGACGACCGCCTCGACGATCGCGAGCGCGAGCGGCTCGTCCTTCATCAGCGCCGAGCCGGCCCACTGGTTGCACACCTTCTTGGCGGGGCAGCCCATGTTGATGTCGATGATCTGCGCGCCGCGGGCGACGTTGTAGGCCGCGGCCTCGGCCATCATGGCGGCGTCGGTGCCGGCGATCTGCACCGCGATCGGCGCCGCCTCGCCGTCGTGGTCGGCGCGCCGGCTCGTCTTCAGCGTCGCCCACAAGTCCTTGCGCGACGTCACCATCTCGCTCACCGCATAGCCGGCGCCGAGACGTTTGCAGAGCTGGCGGAACGGACGATCGGTGACCACCGCCATCGGCGCGGCGAAGAGGCGATTCGCCAGCGGGATGTGGCCGATGCGCATGGGCAGTTCGGGGGGTGCTGAAAAACGAGGCAGCAGTATAGCGGCGCGAAAAGCGTGCCGGAACGCGCCGGACCACCGCGTTCGCGGGCTCGATAATCGGTCCGATGGATCGGTGGCTCGACTGGCTGATTGGAGCGATGTCGCTGCCCGAGGTCGGTCTCTCCACCGTCTTCTTCATCGCCTTCATCGCCTCGACGCTGGTGCCGCTCGGCTCCGAGCCGGCGGTCTTCGCGCTCGTCAAGCTGAATCCGGCGATGTTCTGGGCCGCGGTCGGTGCGGCGACGGCCGGAGCGACGCTCGGCGGCGCGCTCACATGGTGGATGGGCTATGGCGCCGAGCGTGCGTACGAGCACATGACGCACCGCAATCCGAACGTCCGCGCGCTGCGCTGGCTCGAGCGGTTCGGGCCGAAGGCCTGCCTGCTCTCGTGGCTTCCGGTCGTCGGCGATCCGCTCTGCGCGGTGGCGGGGTGGCTCAAGCTGGCGTTCTGGCCGTGCGTCGCCTACATGCTGATCGGCAAGTTCGCCCGCTACCTCGTGATGACAGCCGGGCTGCTCTGGTTCTTCCCCGGCCAGTTCACTCGCTGATCCGCAAAAGACGAAGAGGACGCCGCAGCGTCCTCTTCTTCTGGTGCCGGCCGCCGATCAGGCAGCGCTCTTGCGCGCGCGCTTGGCGGTTTTGCCGGCCGCCGACCTGGCACCGGTCTTGGCCTTCTTGGCCGCCGGCCGGGCGCCGCGCGTGACCTTCGCCGAGAGCTCGTCGATGCGCGCCTTCAGCGCTTCGACATCGCGCGCCGACGGCACGCCGAGCTTCTTCATCGCCTTGGCGGTGCGCTCCTCGAAGATCGACTCGAGCTTGTCCCAGTGCTTGCCGGCCTTGGCGCTGACGTCATCGGCCATGCTCGTCATCTTGCTCGTGACGTCGCTGAAGCGCTCCTCGGCAGCGCTCTGCGTCTTCTGTTGCAGGTTGGCGCCTTCCTTGACGAGCGCGTCGAAGACCTGCTTGCCTTCGGCCTGCGCCTTGGCGAACGCGCCCATGCCGGCGAGCCAGATCTGCTGTGCCGATTCCTTCACCTGGCCGGCGAGCGCGCTGTCGAAGAGTCCCGTTCCGGTGCTCTTCTTCTTGTCGGCCATCGCCCTGAGTTTCTTGACCATCTGGTTCTCCTGTCGTGTGCCGCCGCGTTGCCTGTGCGACCGCTGAGCATCACTGTAGACATGCCGACTCGGGAGGGCACCCTAAACGTGCTGGTGCGCCGTCCCTAACCGGGTTTGCCCCGCGGGCCGCCGTCGCGGCTCTGCTCAAGAATCGCCGCAAGCGGCGCGGTCGGCGCGCGGCGCGACAGGGGAGTTCCCGCATGCGTTACTTCGTCACCGGAGCCACGGGCTTCATCGGCAGGCGACTCGTCAAGGCGCTGCTGGCGCGACGCGGGGCCGTCGTCTATTTCCTGCTGCGCCGCGAAAGCGAAGCCAAGGTGCCGGCCCTGCTCGCGTACTGGGGCGAGGACGCCAGCGACGGGAAGCCCCGCGCCGTCGCGGTCTACGGCGACCTGACCGCCAAGCGCCTCGGCGTCGGCGCAGACGAGATCAAGAAGCTGAAAGGCCAGATCGACCACGTCTATCACCTCGCTGCGGTGTACGACCTCGCGGCCGATGCCGAATCGCAGGTCGCGACC
>DASXIP010000193.1:0-1945 GCA_036497875.1 Caldimonas sp. | reverse complement strand
GCGTAAGCGCTTCTTACAGTCCACGCTCCGGCGCTTTGGCGCCTGTGCGAACGAGGCGATGGACACGGCGAAGGCGACGGCTCTGTATGCGCGCGCGAACGCGGGCTTCGACCAGGGCGTCGACAACGCACGCCGGCTACTCGCGCGTGCCGCCGACGCCCACCCGGATGCCATCGTCCAGGCCTCGAGCCTCGGTGCCGAAGACCAGGTCGTCACCGACCTGATCGCACGCGACCGGCTGCCGGTCGCCATCGCGACGCTCGACACCGGCAAGCTCCACGGCGAGACGCTGGCGCTGATCGAGTCGGTGCACGAGCGCTACGGTCTGTTCGTCGAGCGCTATCGGCCGGTGCACGAAGCGGTGATCGCGTTCGTCGGCCGCCACGGCGACGACGCGATGCGCAAGAGCGTCGAGCTGCGCAAGGCGTGCTGCGTGTTGCGCAAGGTCGATCCGCTCGGCCGCATGCTCACCGGCCGCACGGCATGGATCACGGGTCTTCGGCGCGAGCAGTCGAGCGACCGCGCGGCGGTCGAGTTCGAGGCCATCGACGAGCACGGCCGCAGGAAGATCAGCCCGCTCGCCGACTGGAGCTGGGGCGACGTCTGGCATTACCTTCGCGTCCACGAGGTTCCCTACAACAAGCTGCACGACCTGTTCTTTCCGAGCATCGGCTGCGCGCCGTGCACGCGCGCTGTCGCCGTCGGCGAGGACTTCCGATCTGGCCGCTGGTGGTGGGAAGACGAGGCGGCGAAGGAGTGCGGCCTGCATGTCGCGGCCGCCGCGGCGCGCCCGTTGCAGCCGGTAGCGCCATGAACGCTCCGACACCGATCGAGCGCCTCCTGCCCGAGCTCGACCTCGGCCAGCTCGACGCGCTCGAGGAAGAAGCGATCTTCATCCTGCGCGAAACGGCGGCTGCGTTCGAGCGGCCGGCGCTGCTGTTCTCTGCAGGCAAGGATTCGTGCGTCGTCCTCCATCTCGCGCAAAAGGCATTCCAGCTCGAAGGCAACGCGAAGACGCGGCTGCCGTTCCCGCTCGTGCATGTGGACACCGGCCACAACTTCCCCGAGGTGATCGCGTTTCGCGACCGCATCGTCGCCGAGCTCGGCGAGCAGCTCGTCGTCGCCAGCCTCGATGACTCGATCGCCCGCGGCAGCGTCCGCCTCGCATCGGCCGACGAATCGCGCAACGGCCACCAGAGCGTGACGCTGCTCGAAGCGGTCGAGGAGCACCGATTCGACGCCTTGATCGGCGGCGCCCGCCGCGATGAGGAAAAGGCGCGCGCCAAGGAGCGGATCCTCTCGCACCGCGACAGCTTCGGCCAATGGCAGCCGAAGAACCAGCGGCCCGAGCTGTGGACCCTCTTCAACACGCGCCTGAAGCCGGGCGAACATATGCGCGCGTTTCCGATCAGCAACTGGACCGAGCTCGACGTCTGGCTCTACATCCAGCGCGAACGGATCGCGCTGCCGAGCCTGTACTACCGCCATCGCCGCGACGTCGTTCGCCGGCGCGGCCTGCTCGTCCCGGTGACTGCGCTGACGCCGCCGGTGTCGCGCGAGACGGTCGAATCGCTCGACGTTCGCTTTCGCACCGTCGGCGACATGACCTGCACCTGCCCGGTCGAGAGCGATGCGGCCGATGCCGCCGAGGTCGTCGCCGAGACGCTCGCGGTCACGGTCAGCGAGCGCGGCGCGACGCGCATGGACGACCGGACGTCGGACGTGTCGATGGAGCGGCGCAAGAAGGAAGGCTACTTCTGATGGACTCTGCTCTGCGCGAAGCCGCGTCGCGGGTGTCGTCCAGGCGGCCGCTGCGCTTCCTCACCGCCGGTTCGGTCGACGACGGCAAGAGCACGCTGATCGGCCGCTTGCTGCTCGACGGCCGCGCCATCCTCGCCGACCAGCTCGACGCGCTCTCGGCGCGCGCCGCCGGCGCGCCAATCGA
>DASXIP010000192.1:0-2457 GCA_036497875.1 Caldimonas sp. | reverse complement strand
TCGCGCGCCACAACACCGTCTATTACCCGACCCTCACGATCAAGGGCGCGATCCAGGCGATCCGCGTTGCCAGGCCGGTCGCGGTCGACCGCACGATCGTCGAGAGCTGGACGTTTCGCCTCGTCGGCGCGCCGCCCGAGCTGCTGGCACGGACGACGACCTACAGCCGCCTCATCAACTCGCCGTTCTCGGTCGTCGGCCACGACGACCTGCAGGCGTACCGCGGCATCCAGGCGGGGCTGCACGCCGGCGGCAACGCGTGGATCAGCATGCACCGCAACTACGATCCAGGCGAGGCCGACCAGGCCGAGGTCACCGCGGTCGGCACGAGCGAGATCTCGATGCGCAACCAATACCGCGCCTGGACGCGCTACATGACGCTGACGATGTGAGATGAAGCCCGATCGCGACCTCACCGAGCGCGAGCTCGCGGACTTCGTTGTTCGCGAGGCGCGTCTGCTCGACGAGAAGCGCTACCAGGAATGGAACGCACTGTTTGCCGAAGACGCGATCTATTGGGTGCCGCTCGTTTCGAACCAGCCGGAAGGCCTCGACCACACGTCGCACCTCTACGAGGACAAGCTGCTGCGCGAGCTCCGCATCGAGCGGCTGAAGAGCCCGCGCGCGTTCTCGCAGCAGCCGCCGACGAGGAGCCTGCACCTGCTGCAGACGCCGACTGTCGAGGCCGATGATGCCGCTCGGCCGGACGAGCACGTCGTGCGCACCGTTTTCCAGTACATAGAGTCGCAGGGCGACGAGACGAACACGTTCTTCGGCGTCTGCTGGCACCGCATCGTTGTCGACGCGGGCGGCGCGCTGCGCCTGACGCAAAAACGCGTCGACCTGATCAACAGCGACGCCGCGCTTCCTGCCGTCCAGCTTTTCATCTGAGGTTGCCCTGAATACCGCTGCCACCACTGTCCATGCTTCCTTCCAGCGTGTCGCCGCCCGCCGCGGCGACGCCGACCTGCTCGTCATCGACACCGTCACCGCCGGTTCGTACGCGATTGAGCGCGGTGCCCGTAGCTGGCGCGAGGTCGAGGGCGAAGCCGAGCGGCTGCGCGGGCTGTACGCGCATGCCGGCTATGGCGCCGGGCACCGCGTCGGCCTGCTGCTCGAGAACCGGCCGGCGTTCTTCACCCATTGGCTCGCGCTGAACGCGCTCGGCGTCAGCATCGTGCCGATCCACGCCGACCTGCGCGCCGCCGAGCTGACGTACCTCGTCGGCCACAGCGAGATGTCGCTCGCAGTCGTGCTGCCGAACCGCGAAGGGACGCTGCGTGCGGCTGCGGCCGAGGCGAACGTGCAGCTCGAGACGATCCGGCCCGAGGTCGCGGGCCGGATCCCGGCGGCGCGAACGCCGCCGCCGCACGCTGGCGAGCCGCTCGGCGCGGCCAGCGAATGCGCGCTGCTCTACACCTCGGGAACGACCGGCCGGCCGAAGGGCTGCCGGCTCTCGAACGGCTACTTTCACCGTGCCGGCGAGTGGTATCTCGGCGTCGGTGGGCTCGCCGAGGTGCGGCACGACGAGGAACGCTTCATCACGCCGCTGCCGCTCAGCCACATGAACGCGCTCGCCTTCTCGTCGATGGCGGCGATCCTGTCCGGTGGCGCGATCATCCAGCTCGACCGCTTCCATCCGTCAACGTGGTGGCAGAGCGTCCGCGAAAGCGGGGCGACGATCGCGCACTACCTCGGCGTCATGCCGGCGATGCTGCTCGAAGCACCGCCGCACGATCTCGACCGCCAGCACCGCGTCCGCTTCGGCTTCGGCGCCGGCGTCGACGCGCGCCACCATGCCGCCTTCGAGGAGCGCTTCGGCCTGCCGCTGCTCGAGGCGTGGGCGATGACCGAGACCGGCGCCGCCGCCTGCATCATGGCCAACCGCGAGCCGCGCCACGTTGGCACGAACTGCTTCGGTCACGCCGAGACGTTCGTCGAGACGCGCGTCGTCGACGATCGCGGTGCCGAGTGCGCCGCCGACGCCGCCGGCGAGCTGCTCGTGCGCGCCGCCGGGTCCGACCGGCGCCGGGATTTCTTCCTCGGCTATCTCAAGGACGACGCCGCGACCGAGGAAGCGTGGGCAGACGAGTGGTTCCACACCGGCGATGTCGTCAAGCGCAGCGGCGACGGCAGCTTCCATTTCGTCGACCGGCGCAAGAACGTGATCCGGCGCAGTGGCGAGAACATCTCGGCGATCGAGGTCGAGAGCGTCCTCAACGAGCATCCCGCGGTCGCCGCGAGTGCCGTCGCGGCGACGCCCGACCCGGTCCGCGGCGACGAGGTGCTCGCCTGCATCGTCTTGCGCAAGGCGCCGGGGCTGCCGCCGCAGGACCGGATCGCGATCAGCATCGTTCGCCATGCGCTTGGGCGGCTCGCCTACTTCAAGGCGCCCGGCTACATCGCGTTCGTCGACGCGCTGCCGCTGACGGCGTCGCAGAAGATCCAGCGCGGCGA